>JAPLGY010000636.1 GCA_026389955.1 Caldilinea sp.
GAGCAGGCCTTTGTCTCCAGCGGCCTGGACGCTGTGGTGATGGCCGACCGCTACGCCCAACGGCAACGGCTGACCGGCGGTGCCTTGCAGCTGCTGCAAGGCTTTATGGCGCTCGGCCTGCTCGTCGGGATCGCCGCACTCGGCGTCATTGCGACCCGCTCGGTCTACGAGCGGCGCCAGCAGATCGGAATGCTGCGTGCGCTGGGCTACCAGCAAGGAATGGTGGCGCTCAGCTTTGTGATCGAGTCCAGTTTTGTCTCGATCACCGGCCTTCTGATCGGCGCTGTCACCGGCGTCGTCCTGGGCGACAATCTGGTGCTGGCCTTTTTCCCCCAGATCAGCGCGGCCGCTGTCAGCACCCCCTGGCTGCAAATTGCGCTGGTCGTGCTGACAGCCTATCTTTTCTCGCTGATCACAACGATCACCCCCGCCTGGCAGGCGGCACGCGTCTACCCGGCAGAGGCCCTGCGCTACGAATAGTGCAGGGCTCCTGCCTCCAGCACCCTGCGCAGCACAGCCATTCCCTGCTCGACCAACGCCTCCTGGGCCTGGCTGCCCATGTGGCCGATCCGAAAGACCTTGCCCGCCAGCTCTCCATAGTTGCCCCCGACCGCCATCCCATGGCTGCGCAGCGCTCGGTTCAGCACGGGCCACTGCCAGCCCGCCGGCACATAGGCGGCGGTCACGGTGGGCGCGCTGTAGGCGTCGTGCGCCGGAAACAGCCGAATCCCCAATTCCTTCAAGCTGCGCCGACACAGGGCAGCCGCTGCGGCGTGGCGCGCATAGACCTGCTCCAGCCCCTCCGCCTGCAACGCCTCCAGCGACACCGCCAGCGCAGCCAGCGCAGCCCAGTTGTGCGTGTAGGGCAGCAACCGCTGCGCCGGGCCAGCACGCCAGGGAGCCAGCGCATCGTAGCCGACATAGCCGACCTCCGCCACCGCCTGCCAGGCCCGCTCACTCACGCTGACCATCGCCAGGTCGGGCGGCAGGCTCAAGGCTTTCTGGCTGCCCAAAAGCCCCAGGTCGATCCCACAACGGTCGACCTCGACCGCCACCCCCCCCGCGCTGGCCACAAAATCGACGTAAAACAGCGCATCTATCTCGCGGCAGAGTGCCCCCAATTCGGCCAGCGGGTTGAGCGTGCCGCAGGGGGTCTCGCAGTGGACCGCCGTGATCAGCCGCGGGCGCAGCCGTCTGGCCACCGCCCGCACCCGCTCAGGGTCCACAATGCTGTCGTACGGAAAGCCCACAACCTNNCCACCTCGGCGCCGATCTGCCGGGCCATCTCGCCGATCCCCTCCCCAAAAAGCCCGGTTGCCACCGCCAGCACCCGATCGCCCGGACGCAGCACACTCTGGAGCGCCCCCCACAAGGCCAGCAGTCCCTCTCCAGTCTGGATCGTCACCTGCGCACGGCTTCCGAGCAGCGCCTGCAGGGCACCGGCACACCGCTCATACAGCACAAAAAACTCTTCCTCCAGGTCTGCACTGGCATAGGCAGTGCCGTAGGCGGCTCGCACCGCAGCCGGCACCTCGACCGGGCCGGGCACAAGCGGGATCGAATAGGTTGGCATCTTGGCATTCCCTCTGATTCAAAGTACCATTCAACATGTAAACACTCTGATCTTACTACAAAGAAGCTGTCTGGCACCATGAACAGAGCCACCACAGAGCACCGCCGGCCCAAACACTTCCTCTCCGGCCCCTTCGGCGCCGGCAAAACCACGGCAGCTGTCGCCCACCTGCGCCAGCTGCTGCAGCAGGAACGCGTGCGCGGGGACGACGTCCTGGTGCTGCTGCCGCAGCGCTCGCTGGCAGCCCCCTACCATGCAGCGCTGTACACCGACGGCATCGGGGTGCCCCCCGGCGCTGCCGTGCGCGTCACCACGTTTGCCAGCCTGGCTCAACAGGCCGTCGAGCTCTACTGGCCGCTGCTCGCCCACAGCGCCGGTTTCGCCGACAGCACGCGCGAACCCACGTTTCTGACCCTGGAAACCAGCCAATATCAGATGGCGCCGCTGGTCGACGCCGCCATCGCCCAGGGCGCCTTTGAAGGAGTCAAAGTCGAAAAGGCCCGCATCGTCAGCCAGATTCTGGACAACCTCAACAAGGCGGCACTGCACGGCCTCAGCATTGACCAGGCCTACGAACGGCTGACCCTGGCTGTACCAGGCGGCGACCAACGGCCAGCCCGCCTCAACGCCCTCAGCGCCGCTCGCGAGGTCTCTCACGCATTCCGTCAACACTGCCTACAGCAGACCCTGCTCGACTTCAGCCTGCAGATCCTGGTGTTCAACGAACAGCTGCTCACCCACCCGTGGAGCCGCACCCACCTCCTGCGCACCCACCGGCACCTGATCTACGACAACGCCGAAGAAGATACCTACAGCGCACACCGGCTGGTCAGCCTCTGGCTGCCCCACCTGGAGAGTGCGTGGATTCTCGCCGACACCGACGCTGGCTACCGCACCTTCCTGGGCGCCGACACCGCCGGCGTCGACACGCTGCGTCTGCTGTGCGACAGCGTCGAAGAATGGACAACGACCTACGTCATGTCCCCGGCAATGGCCCGCATCGAGCAACAGATCGACAGCATTTTTGACAGCCGCCGCCGACCCCCCCTCCCCCCAACCACACCCCCTCCCCCGCCGCTGGTGGTGCCCACCCAGGGGCTGCGCTTCTACCCGCAGATGGTGCAGTGGGCAGCCACCCAGATCGACCGTCTGGTCAACCAGGAGGGCGTGGCTGCCGAAGAAATTGCCGTGCTGGCCCCCGTCGTCAGCGACGCGCTGCGCTTCAGCCTGCAGACTGCCCTCGAACGCTGCAACGTGCCGCTCTCGACCCACCGCCCCAGCCGCGCGCTGCAGGACGAACCAACTGCACGCACGCTGCTCACGCTGGCCCGGCTGGCCCACCCGCTGTGGGGCATGCCCCCCCACCCAGCCGACGTCACCCTGGCACTTGCCAGCACCATCGCCGGGCTCGACCCTGTGCGCGCCAGCCTGCTCTCAACCCACGTCTATCCCCCACGCCGCACCGACAACGAACTGGCCGACTTCGCTGCACTGCCCGAAAGCGTCCGCCAGCGAGTCACCTACACGCTCGGCGAGCAGTACGCCCAGCTGCACCGCTGGATTTATACATATCGCGCCAGCAGCGAAATCACCCCGATCGACCAGTTTTTCGCCCGACTCTTCGGCGAAGTGCTCAGCCAGCCCGGGTTTGGCTTTCACACCGACCGCACCGCCGCCGGCGTCGCCAGCCAGATCGTCGAGTCTGCACGCAAATTCCGCTGGACCCAGGAGAGCAGCCAGCAGGCGGGGGCAGCACACACCTACAACCGCGACTATGTCGCGCTCGCCCAAAGCGGAGCCCTGGGAGCCCTCTACCTGCCCGGCTGGAAAACCCCCGCAGCAGCCGTCTTCCTGGCACCCGCCTACACCTTTCTGCTGCGCAACCGTGCAGTCGACGTGCAAATCTGGCTCGACATCGGCGCCAACAGCTGGTGGGAACGGCTCTACCAGCCACTGACCCACCCCTACGTCCTGTCCCCCCACTGGCCCGCCGAAAAAGCCTGGACAGAACGCGACGAGTATGCCAGCCGCCAGGAAACCCTGCGGCGACTGCTGCTGGGCCTCCTGCGCCGCACCCGCCGCCAGGTCTACCTCGCCACCAGCGACTTCAGCGAAAGTGGCTTCGAACAACGAGGCCCGCTGCTCACAATTACCAACCAGCTGCTCGCCGCCAACCGCTGAGCCACTTTGTGCGCCATCTGGGCGCTCCGCTCCGTCCTCGATTGCTTGCTGATACACTTTTTCCCCGCAGCTTGCCGTCGGCTCGTCCCTCCCGGCCAACTTTGCCGTTCTTCCAAGTTTGCTTCACATGTTGCCCTGTGATACAATATATGCAGAATTCTGCATACCCACAGACTTGAGCAAAGGATGACCATGCCAGATTCCGCCAGACAAAAACCCTACAGCGAAATAAGCGCACGGCTCAAACTGCTGGCGCACCCAGAACGGCTCCAGATTCTGGACACCGTGCCCTGGCTGGACACCATCCTGGGCCCGGTGCCAGCAGAACGGAGCCGCCCCCTGGCCGGCTGCAGCTGCCCCAAATGCACTGCCCAGGAACTACCGATCGAGTGGGTCATGGCCGCTTCTTTTTAGTTTTTTTGTCGGACTGCATGCAAAAAAATGCATACAAAACCATTGACAAGTGTCTAGATCCAATCCAGGAGGAACAGAATTCATATGCCCAAAACCCAGCCTGCCGGTATCAGCTTCTTTGAACGAAATCTGACGCTCTGGGTCGTGCTCTGCATGGCAGCCGGGGTCCTGATCGGGCGCTTCCTGCCCGCCGTCCCCACCTTCCTCAGCCAGTTCGAATATGCCCGGGTGTCGATCCCCATCGCCGTGCTGATCTGGTTGATGATCTACCCCATGATGATGAAGGTTGATTTTGCCAGCCTCCGGCATGTCACCACCGAGCCCGGAGGGCTGTATGTGACATGGGTGGTGAACTGGCTGGTCAAACCCTTCACAATGTTCGCCATCGCCTATTTCTTTTTCTTTGTGGTGTTTCGCCCGCTGCTGCCCACCGATCTGGCCCGGGAATACCTGGCAGGGGCAATCCTGTTGGGGGCAGCGCCCTGCACCGCAATGGTCTTTGTATGGAGCCACCTGACGCGCGGCAACCCAGCCTACACGGTGGTGCAGGTTGCCACCAACGACCTGATCATCCTGATCGCCTTCACGCCGATTGTAGCGCTGTTGCTGGGAGTGGGCGGCATCACAATCCCATGGGAGACGCTGTTGGTGTCGGTCGTCCTGTTCGTCGTGATCCCGCTGGCAGGCGGGATTGTCACCCGCAGCCTGGTGATCCGGCAGAGAGGAGAGGCCTACTTTGCCGAGACTTTTCTCCCCAGCTTCAACCACCTCACCGTGGCAGGGCTTCTGTTGACCTTGGTGCTGATTTTTTCGCTGCAAGGAGAGGTGATTCTAGGCAACCCGCTGCACATCGTATTGATTGCCGTCCCGCTGGTCTTGCAGACAGTGCTGATTTTTTTCGTGGCGTATCTGGCCGGCCGACGCCTCTGCCTGCGCCACAACATCGCAGCCCCCGCAGCCATGATCGGCGCGTCCAATTTTTTTGAACTGTCGGTGGCTGTAGCCATCACCTTGTTTGGAGCAGCGTCGCCAGTTGTGCTGGCCACCATCGTGGGCGTTTTGGTCGAAGTGCCGGTGATGTTGGCGTTGGTGAAGTTTGCCAACCGCACGCGCCACTGGTTCCCGGCAGAGTCGGCGCCTCCCAGGCCGTGACGTTCTTTGGACAACAGCTGTACCAGCCAGATCTGCAGAAGATCAAACCGTTGATCAGGAGAAAAATCCCATGCACAAAATGAAAGTATTGTTTGTCTGCATCCACAACAGTGCCCGCAGCCAGATGGCCGAAGCCTGGCTGAACCACCTGTACGGAGAGCACTTTGCCGCTTCCAGCGCAGGTCTGGAGCCAGGGACGTTGAATCCATTTGCCGTGCGCGCCATGCAGGAAGTTGGAATCGACCTCTCTGCAGCACAGACGAAAAGCGTCTTCGACCTTTATCGTTCGGGCCAGATTTTCAGCTACGTCGTCACCGTGTGCCACCAGGAAGCTGCAGAACGCTGTCCAATTTTCCCTGGGGTAACCCAGCGTCTGCACTGGAGCTTCCCCGATCCCGCAGCCGCGACTGGCGGCGACGCAGAAAAGCTGGAGCAGACACGCGCAGTCCGAGACGCTATTCGCACACAAATCGACGCGTGGGCTGCCGTCACAGCAAGGGAGGCTCCTCGTCGGGACACGCTGTGAGATCCTTGCTTTCCGATGGGCACCGGCGCACCTCTTGCGGTTTTTGAGAAGTCCTGGGGGATAGAACTAACTTAACAGCAGTTCTCAATTTGAATGGATTGAGAACTGCTGCTTGTAGTGGGAA
>JAPLGY010000020.1 GCA_026389955.1 Caldilinea sp.
GTACTTGACTCTCTACACTTGGCGCTAATCGGCACCCCCTTCATTCCAGCCTGCATAACAGATCGCGCTCCGCCAGCAGCCTGAGCAGTTACAAATCGTCTACAGTCCAGATTGGAAAGACGGCAAGCCCCAATCCCGCGACCCCGGCCTCTCCCACTGCTTCAAGACCCTGCGGCTGGAATCCTACGAGGACACCCTGAACAACCTGGTGATGGCGGACGATGCGGAACGGCAACGGGCGCTGGCGGGGAACGACGGCCTGCGGCGAGACTATATGCTGCGCTATTTGCTGGATGTGGAGAGCCGGGGCAGCCAGTCCCTGCTGAACATCGACGACTTTGCGGACCCCAGGACCTATACCCTGAAGGTGAAGAAGTCGGGCAGCGACGAATACACGGTCAAGGCCGTGGACCTGGTGGAGAGCTTCAACTACCTGATCGGCCTGCGGGTGGTGCATGTGGCGGCACCCCAGACCTTCAACGCCGAATTCAAGCGGGTGGTGGAACCAGAACTGCCCGCAGACCAGGAGACCCGGCTGGTGCTGGATGGGCGCATGCGCCAGGATGGGGACGGTTCCTGGTGGTTCCGCAAAGTCGAGGGATGGGTTCCGGCCAATCCCATGCAGCCCAACAACGGTCTGCGGGAGCGGGTGCTGGTGGTGTGGCGCAAGCTGACCGGGGACCTGGAGCAGGACAATCTGATGCTGGACGAATGGTTCCGGCACAACCGCATTAGCACCCAGGACTTTGAGTTCGACACAATCTTTGTGAACGGGAGCAACAATCTGCCCAACCTGCGTCAAGAAGGGGAGACGTGGAAGGTGCGGCTGTTGGAAGAAGAATTTATGCTGCGTATGTGGGACGGGGAGAACCTATAAATGGCCGATTCATTGGACAAACTGACCATCCGAGGCTTCAAGTCGATTCGAAATTTGGAAGACTTTCCACTCACAAATCTGAATGTCTTTATTGGGGCCAACGGTGCAGGTAAGAGCAACCTGCTGGAATTTTTTCGCCTGCTGCGCAATATCATCGACGGCAATCTCAACGACTACATCCGTACCGGTGGACGGATGAACGCCTTCCTCTTCAACGGCATCAAAACGACACCTGAGATGACGTTTGAAATGCACTTTGGCCTGCGTGGATACCGTTTCACTCTGGAGCCGGACGTATTGGACAATGCCCTGCTCGTGAGAGAGGCTCGTTACTATGCAGGTGGTAAAAGCGGCTGGTGGGAATTAGGCAGCAGCCCAGATGGGTCATCGTTGCTGGTCCAAGAAGCAAAAAGCACGTCGCCGGACAGCAGATACAGCAAACCGGTCTACAGGACGATTTCCTCCTGGCAGGTCTATCATTTCCACGATACCAGTGCCAGCGCGGCTATGCGCCGTTATGAGATTATCCAGGAGGGCGAAGGTCGGCTGCGCTTCAACGCCTCTAACCTTGCGCCACTTTTGTTGTTGCTGCGCAGTGAGCACCCTGATGCCTATCAGGAAATCCTCAATGCGGTCAGGTTGGTCATGCCCTTTTTTGACGATTTCCGGCTGGATGTGACAAAAGATGGCGCAGCACGCAATGTCAATCTCTCGTGGCAACAAAGAGGCTCGGACTATCCCATGCAACCCTACCATCTGTCGGATGGTTCCATCCGCTTCATCTGCCTGGCGACGGCCCTGCTCCAGCCTGATCCCCCGGAAACGATTATCATCGACGAGCCAGAGTTGGGCCTGCATCCCTTTGCCATAGCCATTCTGGCGGAGCTGATCCAGAGCGCAGCCAAACGCACCCAAGTGATTGTGGCGACCCAATCGCCGGCCTTTATTGATCAGTTCAGTATAGAGGATGTGGTGGTGGTGAACAGGAAAGATGGCGCATCCACCTTTGAGCGGCTGGACGAGGACGATTTCAACGAGTGGCTGGAAACCTACTCGGTCGGCGAACTCTGGACAAAGAATGTATTGTCTGGGGGGCCTGTTCATGAATAATCACGTTGAAATTATGGCGATTGTGGAGGGGCAGACTGAACGGGCTTTTATGGTAGACATGTTGGTTCCTTATTTGGCTACAAAGGGTATCTACCTAAAACCGATTGTCATTGGGAGACCAGGACACAAAGGCGGCGATGTGAGATTTGCCCGGGCGCGAAATGATATTGAGGCCCACCTGAAACAGCGTTCAGATACTTATCTGACCCTTTTCGTAGATTACTACGGCATCAGAAACGACTGGCCTGGGCTTGAGGAAGCCAAGAAGCAGCCCACACATGAACAGAAAGCTGCTGTTTTCAATCAAGCTACCTACGACGCGGTAGAGAAGCTATTCGGAGATCACGGTGTGTATCGACGCTTTATCCCTTATGTGTCGATGCACGAGTTTGAAGCCCTGCTTTTCAGCGATCCGCGCATTCTGGCAGAGCAGCTGAGGGTAGCGCAGGCAGACGTTGAAGTGATTTTGACAAAATGTGGTGAACCGGAAGCTATCAACGATTCGTCCATGACAGCACCCTCCAAGCGATTGGCGAATCTGTCTGAACGATTCAAAAAAACATCGACCGGCATCGCCATTGCCAAGGCCATCGGATTACCCACCATGCGCAGAGAGTGTCCGCTTTTTGATGCGTGGTTAACAAGGATTGAGAACTTGAGGGGTACTGCGAATGGCTAGACGACAGAAGTCCCCCAGTGCATCCCAGCACAAGTTCGTCAACAAACTGCTGCTGAATCAGTGGCTGATCAGTCAATTCGGTATCGACACCCTGAACGAAGAGATGGACGAGGACGGCACAC
>JAPLGY010000352.1 GCA_026389955.1 Caldilinea sp.
CGAGCAGATTGGTCGGCTGAAAATGGAGCCGGAGTGGCTGAAAAAAGCTGCCAGCACCCCTGGCGGAGCGCCGCGCCATGATTGAGTCTGGACATGTGACGCTCAGTATTCGGCGCCAGTGCGAACTGCTCGGCCTGAGTCGTGCACGTTACTACGATACGCCGGCGGCCGCGTCGGCACTGAACCTGGAGTTGATACGGCGGATTGACAAGCAGTATCTGGAGACGCCGTTTTATGGTTGGCCACGCATGACGGCCCACCTACAGCGCCTGGGGTATGCCGTGAATCACAAACGTATCCAGCGGTTGATGCGGCTGATGGGCTTGGAGGCGATCTATCCCAAGCCGCGCACCACGGTGGCAGACCCAGGGCATTGCGTCTACCCTTATCTGCTGCGCGACCTGGCGATTGTGCGCCCGAATCAAGTGTGGGCGGCGGACATCACCTATGTACCCATGGCGCAAGGCTTCATGTATCTGGTGGCAATCATCGATTGGTACAGTCGATATGTGCTGGCCTGGCAACTGTCCAACACACTCGACGGTCGTTTCTGCGTGGCAACGCTCGACCAGGCGTTGCGTACGGCGCAACCGGCCATTTTTAATACGGATCAGGGTGTCCAATTCACCGCCCAGGCCTTCACCCAGCGGCTGCTTGCCGCTGACATCCAGATCAGCAGGGACGGGCGGGGCCGGACTTTGGACAACATCTTTGTCGAGCGGCTCTGGTGCTCGGTGAAGTATGAACATTTGTATTTGCATGATTACCGTACAGTGCCAGAACTGGAGGTCGGCTTGACACACTACTTCGAATTCTACAATCAGCGGCGTCTCCATCAGAGCCTGGCCTATCGGACGCCAGCTGAAGTCCATTGGGGCGATGCTGGGAACTGCTATGGTCGCCGATCCCTGTGCTTCCTCCGTCGTGCAGGCTCGGTGACACCACTTTAGTTTGGGCAGTTTGTGGTCTTGGCAGCGGGGTCAAGTATAACATGTGTGCCGAACAGTGCTTTTGGGGGCAGCACTCTTTGCGTTTGTATTGGTTTCATAATTGTCTGTCATGTCAAGATTCTACCATGAACTTCAGCAGTTCTCAATTTGAAATTAGCGCAGCGGTTGTGGGTGTGAGAACGTGTACACCACAGCCTTGAGCTAAGATCAAAGGTGGGAGGTGGGCCATGTTCAAGCAATTCATGACCAGGTTGCGAGGGTATGCGAAGCAGTTTCCTGACGTGCGCAAGGGGGGCAACCACCAACTGTACACGGTGAGCGATGCGTACCTGAGTGCTTTTGGCATATTTTTCACGCAATCGCCGTCGTTTTTGGCTTATCAGCGCGAAATGCGGGTTAAGCTCAATCTCATCCGTGAGATTGTCGCCACACACTGGAACGGCCGGCACCGGGAGCGCTGGACCTACCGCTTTGTCAATGATGTGCTCCTGCGCGACAGCGCCGATGCCCTCTCTGCGAATTGGTGCGAAATCATCATCGTCCGTGAAGACACGCAAGCGCAGGTGTACCACAACACTTTCATCACCGATCATCGCCTCACCGACCAAAGTGTGGCGCCGATCGTGGCGTCGGGCCAACTGGAAGACCGAAAACGAGAACCACAACACCCTCAAGAATCATGGGTATCCTCTCGAACACAATTTCGGCCATGGCCAACAGCACTTAGCTGTCCTGCTGCTCAGCCTCAACCTCCTGGCGTTTCTCTTGCACACTGCGCTGACCCTGACTGATGCTGCTTGACCCATTTTTACCGGAAAGTAAAGTGAACCGCCAGCTGGGTCAACGGCACGATCTGGTCGCGCAGCGGCTGGCCAGCCCGGTCCAGTACAGCCAGCCGCACGCCGTCCAGCGGGTTGTAGAGCCCGATTCCCAGCGTGTACAGCCCCGCCGCAGCGTGCGGCTCCACCCGCAGCGTGAGTGATTCCACAATCACTTCCCCAGCCTGCCAGGCAGATGTCGGATTGGCTCCGCGCAACGGCGGCGCATCCAGCTGTGCAGCCATCCCCCGCCCTGGGTCGAACAGATGTACAAATTGGGTCAGGTCCGCTGCAGCAGGGCCCCGCGCCTGGTAGTACAACGTCAGTTGAAACTCACTGCCAGGCTGCAGACCAGTGGCTGGCAGCACAAGGTCATAGCCCAACAGCACGGCCAGATCGCCGAAGGTCGCGTCGACTGTCTGCTGCGGAGCCGCTCTGTCCCCCGCAGTGTAGACCTTGACCGGCGGCAACCGGTAGGCATCCCCCACCCGCTGGCCCTCGCTGTCGGCAACAGCCAGACGCTGCAGGCTCTCAAACTGGTAAAGCCCCACCACCGGCCAGAGCAACCCGTTCGGCGTACCGGCCGGCACCTGCAGCCGGTAAGAGTCCCGCTGCACACGCCCCGTGCCCCAGCTCATCGGTGGATGAAAAAAGGTTCCGGCCAGATGGTCGTCCTGTGCCACGACCGCCCCCTGCGCGTCGGTCAGGTGCACAAAGCCGTGGTAGTCCTGCAGCGGAGGCGCGATCGCCGACCAGGCAAGGCTGTAGACCAACGTCTCCCCCGCCCGCACCACCGGCAGCGTTGTCCCTGCCGCCATTGCCCGAGGTCCCTCCAGCATGTAGCTGTCCAGACGAAGCGTCTCCCCGAAACGCAGTGCCAACGCCTGTTCCGCCCCAGACACCTGTGCAGGCAAGGTCGCACGCAGCGCGACCACACCGAGCAAGGTGGACGGCTGAAGCGGCCGGTTTTCAGCGTCGAGCAGATGCAGGCGTATCGTATAGTTGCCCGCCGACAGACCCGCCGGCAACATCACCTCATAGGCGTCGTCGACCAGCGTCCCAGGTGGCCAGTTGCTGGCCTGCTGGCTGTTGAAATAGGGACGGGTGGCCGCCAAGGTCACCCGCTGCCCCGTACTGTCCAACACTTCCCAGCCCAGACGCAGATCCTGCTGCGGCGTCTGCATGACAAACCAGGCGGGGTAGATGTGCAGCCTGCCCGGATCTTCTTGTTCGACGCGATACCCCAGCAGCGTCAACGCTGCGGTGGCAAACGGCTGGGCTGGAGACAGCACCGGGTTCAACACCGGTCCCCGCAGCACCGCAAGGCTGCCCACCAGCAGCAGCGCAGCGCCCACACCAGCCACCCCATACAGGCGAACCCGCCAGGCCAGAGCCACCAGCCCGGCCAGAGTCACCCACGTCAGCCAGGTCGCCCAGCGCTGCAGCGCTGTGCCCGGCTGGGTCAGACGTAGACGGTGGCTGCCCGGCGGCACGTCGACGGTCAACAACCCCAAAGAAGTACTGGAAACTGGCTCCAGCAGGGTGCCGTCCCCCAGGGTGGCCTGCCAGCCTGGAAAATAGAAGCTGGTCAACCGGACAGCCCCCCCCTGTTCTGAAGTGACCTGCGCGTCCACCCCCTCCCCGCTGAGCGCGTGCAGGCGAATTTGCATCGGGGCAGCAACGGTGGCCAAAGACCCCATCCACGCCACCAGGGGGCGCTGCCACAGCAGCGTTGCCCCACACAAAACAGCGACCCCCACCGTTTGCAGCGTGCGGCGGTGCAGACGCAGCACAACCCACCCCGCCCACAGCGGCAGGCTCACCGAAAGGAGGCTCAGCAGCCGCCAAGGAAACTGGATGGCCAGCCCGGCCCGGCTGCCAAGCCAGAGCGGTTCGCTCCAGGCCCCGATCGCCAGCCCGGCCCACAGCGTTACCCCAAGCCAGTAGCGCCACTCCAACGTCCACCTGCGCACGCTGGCGATCCCAGCCACAGCCAACACCAGCTGGAGTATGCCGAGCTGATAGGGCACGTCGAACGTATATTCAAATGGAAAATTCAGATCGACGATCGTGTTCCAGTTCCACAAATTTTCTGGGATGAACACCTCGATCGACGTGGTGAAGGCATCCTGCCGCAGAAACCCACTTTCTGCCAGCAGGGGGACCCAGAAGAAAGCGCTGAGCCCCATGGCTCCCCCCAACGCCGCCAGGGCCCACCCCAGACGGGAAGCCGAACGCCCCTGCTGCCACCACAACACCAGCAAATAGCCGGCCAGCAGAGGGGGAAACAAGATCAACGTCACGGTATGGGTGAGCGCAAGGGCACCCAACAGAACCGCCAACGTGACCGCAGAGACCGCCGGACGATCCGCACCCATCATCAGCCGCCGCGCAGCCCACAAAATCCAGGGCAGCAACGCCTGCGCGCCGACCTCGGCGATCGCGCCGCGAACATAGACGTTGGCAAGCAGATACGGGGCATACAGATAGGCGACGGCGGCGACCAGGCTCGCGCCCCGCCCCATGTCCCCAAACAACTCGCTGGCCAGCCGGTACATGCCCAGCGCACCCGCCAGCATGCAGAGCACAAACACCCCCGCCATGGCTCCGGCCAGCGGCACCCCCAACAGATGCACCCCCCCCACCAGATAGTAGGTCGCCGGCGCATAGTAGTTCAGCACCGGATATCCCAGGCCCGCTACAAGTTCAGGCACCCAACGCGGGTAGAAGAGCCCCTGCCGCCAATGGTGGACCAACAGGGCGATCCGCATCAGATGGGTTGTCCCATCCGCCGAGGCAGTCAACCCCAAAGTCCACAGCGGCCAAAGCGCAGGCAAGCTGAGAAGCGGCAGCCACCCCCAGGGGTGGCTCCTGAACCAACGCAGCACAGAACCCCTCCAGTGGGTATGGCAGGGTTGCATTACAGACTCGTCGGAGAGAGAGGGCTGCAGTCAGTTTTTACATCAGATATTTGTCGATCTGCTCCCTGCATAGATACACTACTTCTGGTCGAGGTGCTGTCGCGGTCATGGCTCCCTTTTGACTGGGATCGGGGCACGATGGAGCAGTGGATCACCGACCAGACACCGCTCACCCCGCTGCAGCTGTTGGTTGGCGCCCGATGGGCCACCATTTTGCTGGCCACAGCGCTGTTGTTGCTGGCCTATCTGCCGCTGCGCAGGGTGCTCACCCCACCTGCTGGGCTGCTGGCCCTGCTCTTTGTAGGCTGGTCCCCGCTGGGGCTGGCGCTCTCCCAACGTCTGCATCCAGATGGGCTGATGTCGTTGTTCCTATTTTTGGGGCTGGTGGCCTTCCTGGCCTGGCTCTACGCTGGCCGCCGCCTGCCCTATCTGCTCCTCTCTGCCGCCGCCACAGCGCTGGCCGGGCTGACCAAGACCCCAGCAATTTTTCTGGTGCTGACTGCAGCGGCGTTGGTGGCCATCGAGTGGCTGCGCGGCGAGCGCAGCTCCCGGACGGCTGTGGCTCGCGGGCTTCTCCTGTGGGCTGCTGTCGGAGCAGCCCTCTTTTTTGTTCTGTGGCCGGCGATGTGGGTGCAGCCTCTCCAAACCCTAGGCCAGGTTCTGGCCGGGATGGGGGTCCATGCAGAAGGCCATTCGAACCCCAATTTTTTTTGGGGCGAGATCCGCGAGGACCCTGGCTGGCTGTTCTATCCGGTGGCACTCTGGTTTCGCACCACCCCTGCCTCTGCGATCGGCCTGGCCCTGGCTCTG
>JAPLGY010000560.1 GCA_026389955.1 Caldilinea sp.
CTACAGACGCCGGTTGTTGGAAGCGTCTGGCGGTCGCTTGCGCACACTGCTGCTCTCCGCAACCATCTCGGGGAGTAGTCGGAGTATGATTGAACATCTCTTTGCTGAGAGCGGCAAACTCATCGTCGTCCAAGCCAATCGGCTGCGCCCAGAGATCGGCTATTGGTTCAAACGGGTCCACGCTGAGCCATCACGCCAGCGTTTCGTCCTGGATGCGTTGCGTTTCCTGCCCCGACCGTTGATTCTCTATGTGACGCTCCCAGTGCAGGCCAGTCGCTGGGCACAGACATTGTTATCACATGGCTACAGGCGGGTGGGTGAGTTCAGCGGCAACACTGATACCGACATGCGCCGCCTCCTAATCAAGCGTTGGGATGAAAACGAGATCGATGTTATGGTCGCCACCTCGGCTTTTGGCTTAGGCGTGGATAAGAGCGATGTTCGTGCCGTCGTCCACGCCACGCTGCCGGAGAACATCGATCGCTTTTATCAGGAAGTCGGGCGTAGCGGTCGGGACGGCTATAGCGCCGTCAGCCTGTTGTGCGCTGTCTACAACCAACAGCAGAATAATGACGTAGATCTTGTCTACAAATTGCAGCCCAGGCTGATTACTTTGGAAAAGGCGATGCCGCGCTGGCGCAGCATGATCAAACACGCAGTGGCTGAAAAAGATGTGCGGTGGCTGGACCGTGACGTCACCCCGCACGGCCGTCACGATATGCGGCACAGCGAGCGCAATCGCGAATGGAACGATCATCTGCTGTTGCTGATGCAGCGCGCGCGCCTGATTGAAGTGGTCGATGCGCCGCCCGCTATGGTTGGCGAGGATGGAGCACTGTTGAACCGTATCCCAGTGCGTGTGCTGGATGATGAGGTGTTCAATGCACCGGAAACAGCACTGGCGAAAATTAATCCATTTCGAGAGGAAGAGAAGAAAAACTCCCAGCAGGCTGCTAGACGGATCGTCCATCTTGTGTCCACCTATGCCAGTGATAAGGGCGAAGTGTGTCTGGCCACTGAGTTCTCTCGGCTTTATGCCGACGTCCAGGATGCCTGTGGCGGTTGCCCTGTCTGCCGTGAACTGAATGAGTTGCCCTACTGCCCGCCTTTGCGATTCACAGTCGACTATCCTCCTGCACTGCAGCGCACAGTGGAAAGTGGTATCTCGATTGAGCCAACACTGGGCAACCGGCTAGGTACCTGGCGCGTACTCAACGTCACCTGGCGTGGACCTCGCACGCTGGCCGGTTTGCAGCCATGTGTCGAGTTGATCCCAGATTTGGTGCGCAGTGGCGTCCAGCAACTCATCTATCCTGAAGAACTGCTCGCTGAACCCGTAGTTTGCGATCGAATCGTGGCAGCGCTGGCGGAACCCGATCCCTTACGTCTGCCCCAGATTCACCGGCTTATTCCAGAAGCGTGGGTCGTCGAGGATAACTATCCGCTGTTTCCGCTTGCAACGGCAGTCATTTATCCGACGGATGAAAGCCGGGCGGACAGGCTCTTTCGGTCACTGCGCCGGCTACGGCGGGATGGGATCGAACTGCCTGGCTTGATTAACGTCATTCCTGAAGGGTTGCACCTGGCAAGCGAAGGGAAACGCT
>JAPLGY010000351.1 GCA_026389955.1 Caldilinea sp.
GTCGCACTCGAGCAAGAGCACAGCTTCGACACGGTCGGCGCGAAAATAGAGCTCGCGCAGGGTGCCGGCCTGGTAGAGTTCCCAGGCGCGGCGGGCTTCGGCTTCCAGCAGGGCTGGGGTGTAGGCTGCCGGGTCGGGGGCGGGCAGCGGGCGTTCGACCGCCAGAATTTTCATCGGTTTCCTTTCTGTTGAGCTGCTATCCAAAACGCAACAGAATACAGTATAACAGGGGGTAGACTCTCGACCAAGGTGTGCCTGGGCGCTGCGGCGCCAGACGGGGCGAGGGGAGGGGACATCATCTGCCGCAACCAGCCCTTGGCCCGGCTGTGTTACGGCCTTAGGGAGCGGATGTGCTGGCGGGCGGGCTGGCTGTGAATAAAGGCTTCGGTCTCCGCTCGTGTGCGCACACCCAGGGTGCAGCCGAGCGCGGTACAGGCCAGTGCCCCAACCGCCGAGGCAAACGTGACGGTGCGGGCCAGATCCCACCCCTCCAGCAGGC
This sequence comes from Caldilinea sp., assembly GCA_026389955.1. The sequence goes on from JAPLGY010000351.1 coordinate 500, forward strand.
CGACCATGCAGCCGGCCGCAAAGGCATCCCCGCCCCCTGAAGCATCGACCGCGTGCACTGCAAAGGGTGCAGCCTGGATGCGCTCCGTGCGGCTGCTGACAAACGCCCCTTCTTCGCCCAGGGTGATGCCCACCTGTTCTGCGCCCAGCTGCAAAAAAAGTTCCGCCTGTTCTGTCACATCGTCGGTGCCTGTGAGCGCTGCCGCCTCGTCCCGGTTCGGCAAAAACAGATTGACCGCCGGCAAAACTTCGGTCAGCAGCCCCAGATCGCCTGGCCGTACCCCCGCAATGTCCAACACTGTGGCCATGCCACGCTGCTGCGCTTTGTTAAAAAGGTTGAAAAGGGCTCTGGGAGCTACCCCTGGCAGCAGCAGATACCCCCCCACATACAGAATACGTGCGTCAAAAACCCGGTCGAGATCGACGTCGGAGAGTGTAAAGTCGGCATTGGCGCCGACAGAATGGATGTAACGTCGATCTTCCCCGGCCACCGGTAAAATCACCGTGCGCGAGGTCGGCTGTCTGGCAGAACGCGAGATGCCGTCCGTCTTTGCTCCCTGACGCGCCAGCTCCTGCACGACAAAATCCCCGAAAAGATCCTGCCCGACTTTGCCAAAAACAGCAGCGCTCCCCCCCAGACGTGCCAGGTCGACCGCCGTGTTGGCCGCACAACCGCCAACCGAAAGCAAAAAATCGTCGACACGCAGCAGCTCCCCTGCCTCCGGCAAACGCGGCAGCGGCGGGACAAAAAGATCCGCTACCAAAATCCCAATACACGCGACCTGTGGTTTGAATTGTGTGGCGTTTGTCTGTTCCATTTCAGCTCACCAATGATTTGCCCACCCGATGCTGCCATAGGTTTCGATCAGTTCTTCGATTTTGTGCTGCATTGCCTCCTGACCAGCAAACAGAATGTCGGACGCAGTGCGCGACCCCATCCAATCGTGTATTCCAGCAGGTCGTCCCAGCGCAGCGACCACTGCATCGCAGAAAACCTGTTTCAACACAGTCCCGACATTGAACTTTGCCACCCCCAACCGAATGGCGTCGGAGACTGCGCTGCGCGGGAACCCTGTGCCCCCATGGATCACCAATGGCACAGAGACTGCACGATGCAGGCGGTCCAACCGCTCCAGATCGATGGTGGCTTCGCCCTGGGAGAGGAGATGAACGTTGCCGATCGAAACCGCCAGCGCGTCGACCCCGGTTGCAGCCACAAATCGGGCAGCGGCTGCCGGGTCGGTTGGCGCTGCATGCAGCGTCGGGTCGGCTGCATTGGCCAGATGGCCGACCTCGGCCTCCACTGCTGCGCCCAGGCTGTGGGCCACCCGCGTCAGCTGTTGTGTGACGGCCAGATGTTCCTCTTCCGAAAAATGGGTGCCGTCCAGCATCACAGCGTTGCACCCCGCAGCCAGCCCGCGCACTGCCTGGGCGAAATTCTGTGCCTCGTTGAACAACACAGCGGTCGGCACGCTCGATCGCTGTGCCAGTGTCCGGGCCAGTGCGCTCATCGCTTCGACC
>JAPLGY010000107.1 GCA_026389955.1 Caldilinea sp.
TCTTTTTGTTGAAGCCCAAGATTCTGGTGGCAGACGAACCGACCTCGATGATCGACGCCTGTTCGCGGGCGACCATTCTGGACTACCTGATGAAGCTGCGCGATGAGACGGGGATGACGCTCATTTTTATCACCCACGACATCGGGCTGGCCTACTATGTTTCCGATACGGTCTACATCATGGAGCGGGGTCGATTTGTCGAGCATGGCTCTGCGGACAGCGTGATTTTGCGGCCGCGCGAGCCTTACACCCGTCGTCTGATCAGCGATGTTCCCAAAATTCATGAGCCGTGGGATCTCTCCACGGTTGTTTTTGCGTAGTCATTTTGGGGACGTTGGGCGAGCGGGCATGTTATGGTAGAATAGGGTGGCTTTGTCGGTTTATTTGAGAAAAAGGAGTTTGAACGAAGTATGGCCCGTCGAAAATTGTCGCGCAACGAAAAAATTTTTTATGGAATCAGTCTGGTGATCATTTTTAGCATGGTCTTTGGAACGTTTGCTTCTTTGATTGCGCCGGGCAGCTAGGTTTTTCTGGCGTGGCGTCTCCTTTGGCAGCGCGTGAAGAATTTCGGGCGCTGCTTTGGGTGGCGGCAGCCGTCTGCTGTTTCAGCACAAGCCCGATCCTGGTCCGTTGGGCCGCCGAGAGCCTGACCGCGTTTGAAATTGCGGCCGGACGCCTTTTGCTGGCTGGAGGGCTGATGGCGGGGTTGGCGCGTCTGCATGGAGAGCGAGGGCTGCGACGGGAGGAGTGGCTGTGGGTGGGGGGAGTGGGGCTGGTGGCGGCCATCCATTTTGGTGCCTACATCCGCTCGCTTGATTTCACCACGGTCGCTCGCAGTCTGGCGCTGGTCTATACGGCGCCGATCTTTGCGGCAGGGCTGGGGTGGCGGTGCTGCGGTGTGCGGCTGTCGCTGCGCCAGTGGGGAGGGATTGTGCGGGCGGTGGCGGGGGTGGCGATCCTGGCTGGCTTTGAGCCCGGTTTGGATGGCCGCATGTTGGGCGGGGATTTGCTGGCCTTGTTGAGTGCTGTCACTTTTGCGATCTACAGCCTTGCCGGACGTCGACGGCGAATGCCGTTGTTGACCTATGTGGGGGCTGTCTATCTGTTGGGGGGACTTTGGCTGCTGCCGCTGGCCCTTCTCGACTTTTCTGTGGAGGGGTACACGCCGGCAGCGGTGGGCAGTGTGGTGGCGTTGGCGGTGGTGCCGCTTGGGATCGGGCATACTTTGTACAATGCGGCGCTGCGGCACCTGCCGGTGGCCACGGCCAATCTGCTGGCAACCCAGGAGATCACCGGCGGCATTTTGTTGGGAATCGTATTTTTGGGGGAGATTCCGAGCTGGGTGACCCTGGTGGGGGTGGTGGTGGCCATGTGTGGGATCGGGGTGGTTTTGGCTGAGAGAAACGCATGAAGGGATCGGGTTCTGCTCTGAGTATGCGGCGTCTTGACCTGTTTCCGCTCACCACCGTGCTGGAGCAGGATGCGAGGGGGGAGCTTGCGTTGTCGATCGGGGGCTGTCGTCTGTCTGCGTTGGCTGCTGAGTTTGGCACGCCGCTCTACTGTTTTGATGCGGCCACCTTGAACGATGCGGCCGAGCAGTATCGGGTCGCCCTGGCGAGTGCCTATCCGGGCTCCTCTGCGGTCACCTATGCTGGGAAAGCGTATCTTGCGTTGGGGATCGTGCGGTGGGTGCAGCGGCAGGGCTTGTGGCTGGACTGTACGGGAGCCGGCGAGCTGGCGATTGCAGTGCGGGCGGGGCTGGCGCGCGAGCGTATTTTGGTGCACGGCGTACACAAGAGCGACGAGGATCTGGCGGCTGCTGTGCGGTTTGCAGCTGTGATCGTGGTCGACAACCTGCCGGAGCTCTATCGGTTGAGCCCGCTGCTGCATGCGGCGTCGCAGCCTCCGGCGCTCTGGCTGCGGGTCAGGCCGGGTGTTGCGGTGGAGACCCACACCTACCGGCAGACGGGCCAGGAGGAGAGCAAGTTTGGGATGGCGCCGTAGTAGGTTATGGTGGCGGTGCGATTCTTTCTGGCCCAGGGCCAAGAACTGAGCGGGCTGCATTTCCATCAAGGGTCGCATTTTGAAGATCCTGCTCCGATCGGGGCGGCGCTGGCGACGGTGTTGGATCTGGCTGTCGAGCTCCGTGCAGCCACGGGTTGGCAGATGCAGACCCTTTGTCCGGGTGG
>JAPLGY010000058.1 GCA_026389955.1 Caldilinea sp.
GGTTTGAAAAAAGAATTCATAAAAAACAACCTGTACGTCCTGGCTTCGATGGTCTGCCACCACGTTGGCAACGGCCTGTTTTCGATTTGACGGTAGCGCCAATAGACAACTGAAATGGCACTCCCAGTGATCAAATAGACACTCAAGACAAGCATGTTCTTGGGCTGTTGTTCTTGGCCGATTCACGGCAGGGTTTTACTCGACGATACGAGCTGTGTTGTCTGCATCGACCCATCTGTCTGTGCAGATGTCTATGCAGAGGTTATTCTTTGACAGTATAAAACTGGTCTATGAGTTGAACGTGAGCGCAATGTGAACTCTTCTACGGCTCTGGACGGCTGCAAAAAGCGAGCAGAGAGGTCAAATTTTCGAGAGCATAGCTGCGCAGGGTGCAAGGTGGAGACCCTGGTTGCTGCTCCAGGGCAGCGACGAGCTGCAGCAGAGCGGCGACGAGCCGCTCTTTGCCCATACACCGCTGCAAACGCGCCAGCAGCGGTTCAACGGAGAGACCCGCAAAATTTTTGGGCTCCTGCACCTGGCTGGCATCATCGACGGCCAACCTGTACCTGTGGAGGGTCTCGCCGGTGAGTTGAAGGGTCAGCACGCTCTGGTACAGCTCCTGAAAAAGCTGTTCAGAGAGTTGGCAGCACAGATACGCTCTTTGCAAGTTTCTGAGCTGAAACCAGCCGCCGTAGATGTCAAGCAGGCACGCACGCAGCAGGCTTTGCAGCGCGGTGAAGTATGCAGGCGATGCTGGGGGCATGACAAGCAGGTCCCAAAGCTGCTGACTGGAAAGAGGTGTGCCAGCCAATGCCAGCCAGTTCAACAGTTCTCCTTCGAGCGGGGTCAAATCCGAAAGCTGTTGTTCGAGCAAAGCTGCAAGTTCGCCAACCAAAAGCGCTTGTTCCTGCAAAAAAGCGGCCACACAGCCCTCGAACAATTCATCGATCGTCTGTGCAGCCAACTTGAGTGCCAGCGGGTTGCCGGCACAAGCCTGATGCAGCGCGTCAAAATCGGCCTGGCTGCCCTGCAGTCCGTGGCTCTTGAGCAGCTGGCGGCCTGCATCCTGCTCCAGCCCATGCAGGGCAAGTCGTCGAAAACGACCCGGGGTTTCGGTCTGGCCGTGGAGAGAGGGCCATTTGCGTGCCGTGACCAACAGCGTACACCGATGCGATCGTTCGCCAAAGAGACGCCAGAGCTGCCAAAATGCCAGACGGTCCGCAGGGCTGGCCCATCCGTCTGCGGCAAAACAGCAGTCAAAATCCTCGAGCACCCACAAAAAGGCATGCTGCTGCAGATGCTGTGCAAGGAGGTCCAGCTGGCGATCCAAGGTCGCCGGCAGGGGCACACTTGGGCGGCCCCCCAGCAGGTCGAGCCACTCTTTGAGGAGAAGGGGGAAGGGGAGCGGGCTGCGACACGAAAAGACAACGACCCCAGCAAACAACGGCGTGGCCCCGTTCGCCGATGCCTGCTGCAGCAGCTGGTGCACCAGCGTCGATTTGCCTTCGCCCGCCAGCCCCACCACAGCCACGCACCGGCAACGCTCCACCAGAACCCACTGCTGCAGCTGGAGCAGCTCGTACTGGTACCCCCAAATTGCCGATGGGGCCACCAGCGTCCCGCGGTATTCTTGGAAATGTCCGCTGGCAGCAGGGGGGGAAGCAGATGGAGAGGGAGGGACCAGACGCTCCTTGTTTGGCTGCACGGCGGGCAGCAGGGTGACCGTCGGCAGCACGTCGCTTTGCGCGCGGATCGTGTTGTAGAGGTTGACCGTCTCGTGGCTGGGCAAGACATCAAACTCATCTTGCAGCCGCAGACGGCAAAGTTCATACTGTGCCAGCGCAGCACTCCGCTGGCCTGTCGCGGAGAGAAGTTGCATCTGCTGACGGTGGGCTTCCTCGGACCAAGGGGCCAGGGCCAGCAACCGCTGGTTGGCGGCCAAGGCCTCTTCGTACTGCTCTCTCTCCTGATAGAAAGAGACCAGCTGCCGCCAGCCAGCCACGGCCTGTGTCCTTAGCTGGTCGCGCTGCTCGGCAATCCAGGCATCAAAAACTGGTGCGTTCGAGATCGAAAAACCGTCCAGAAAATCTTGGTGGTAGAGCCTGAGCACCTCTGACCAGAGAAAGGGATCCTGTGCCCCCAGCTGTGCGGGCAAACTGAGAAACACCTCCACATCCAGCCAGTAGGGCAGCTGGCGGTTCAGCCCCACTGCCTGGCGGGTGACGATCAAATAGTCGCCGATCGTCTGCCGCAAACTGTAGATCAGGCTGCGCAGATTCTCTCGCGCCTTCTGTTCGTTCACGTCTGCCCAGAGCAGATCCAACAACTTGGCGCGCGGGCACAACTCTTTGTGGCTCGCCAGATAGGCAAAAAGGGCCAGCTCTTTGCCTACCAGCCTATGCGAAAGAGGAATTCCTTGCAAATAGATTTGTGAAGTCCCCAAAAAAATTGCTCGCAACATTGACTGGATCGACCGAAACACAACGTACAGCCTGGCTACTTTGACCTTCCTCCAAATTTACGTATACATCTTAACAGAAAACTGGTTGGTGGGCACATAATTTTTCCATCCAAAAAGGTTGGTTTTTTGACGGAAAAAATGGGTGACAGATCGTGGAGCGCTGGTCGTGTCCAGCCAGCAGCCTGAGCAGTCGCGAAAAAAATGACAAACGGCCGGCGCTGGTCGGTGAAGCAGAAACTTGGCAACAAGCGATCCTTGGTGTGCTGTTTGTCCAGGTTCAAAAGAATGGCAGACAACGAGGAACAGTTTCGTAGGATGACCCCATCGAGGATATAATCCTGACCCATGAACGAAGACAGGCGGAGAAGGCTTCCAGCCGGGTCGTGAGTCCGGTCGAGGACACGAGAGCTGCCGCTGGCAGGCTTGCAGGAACAGGGTCGGTCAAAAAAAGACAGAGGAGTGAACATGCGTAAGGCAGATTTCGGCCTGATTGGCCTGGCCGTCATGGGCCAGAACTTGGTGTTGAATATGAACGACCACGGCTTTGTCGTGGCGGTCTACAACCGCACCCTTGCCAAGGTAGATGAATTCCTGGCGGGTCCTGCCCAGGGCACCGCTGTGATCGGCGCCTACAGCATCGCAGAGCTGGCCAGTCTGCTCAAACGTCCGCGGCGGGTGATGTTGCTGGTCAAGGCCGGGCCTGCCGTCGACGAATTCATCGAACAGCTGCTGCCACACCTGGAGCCAGGCGACATCCTGATCGACGGGGGCAACTCCAACTATCTGGACAGCTCACGCCGTGCCCGCTATGTCGAATCCAAAGGCTTGCTCTACGTCG
>JAPLGY010000028.1 GCA_026389955.1 Caldilinea sp.
GAGGAAAGGGATCAACGCAGCCGAGACACCGACGATCTGCTTGGGCGAAACATCCATGTAGCGGATGGCGCTGGGCTGTTCAAATTTGAACTCTTCTGCCTGGCGGGTCGAGGTGCGCACGTTGAGAAATTCGCCGAGCGCGTTGAGCGCCGAAGCAGCCTGGGCAATCGGAGCCGTCTCGTCTTCGTCGGCGGTGAGAAAGACCACGTCGCGGCTGACGAAGGGGCGAACACGTACACTTTCGAGCCCCATGGCAGCAAGCTCTGCCGCCAGCGTGTCGTCGACTGCCGTCCCCCGTCTGGCCACCGTTGTGCCGGTCGCCGGGTCGACCACATCGGCGTCGAGGGTGTGCCCGACCAGCGCAGTGGCCTCGACCGGACGAATCTCCTTGAGCACCTTGCGGTAGGCGGTCTCGATAAATCCATAGTCGTTGACTCGACCATACGAGGCCAGCGACCCGATCAGGCCGATATTGGGCCCTTCGGGGGTTTCGATCGGGCAGATCCGCCCATAGTGTGAAAAGTGGACGTCGCGCACGTCGAAACCGGCGCGCTCACGGCGCAATCCTCCGGGTCCGAGCGCGCTGAGCCGACGCTTGTGGGTCAGTTCCGCCAGGGGATTGGTCTGATCCATAAACTGGCTGAGCTGGCTGCCGCCGAAAAATTCACGAGTGGCGGCGACGACCGGCCGGATATTGAGCAGGCTCAACGGTGTCACCTGGTCAGGATCACGGATCGACATGCGCTCGCGCACGACCCGTTCCATGCGCAACAGCCCGATGCGCAGCTGATTCTGGATCAACTCGCCGACCGTTTTGACACGACGGTTGCCCAGATGGTCGATGTCGTCGGCGCGACCTTCGCCGTTGTTGATCTGGATGATGCGCTTGATGACTGCGATGAGATCGTCTGTCGTCAGCAGGCGGGCGCCATCCTGGGTTTGCTGAATATTGAGCCGGAGTCGGCGGTTGAGTTTGTAGCGGCCCACCTTGCCCAGGTCGTAGCGGCGCGAGGAAAAGAAAAGCCCTTGCACAAAGTTGCGCGCATTGTCGAGGGTCGGCGGATCGCCGGGGCGTAACTTTTTGTAAAACTCCAGCAGGGCATCGTCGACCCCGCGTGCCGAGTCAGGGGTCGGGTTGCTGGTAGAATCGCGCTCAAGCGTCGATTCGATGTAAGGATGGTCCAGGTTGTTGTCGACGTCGACAAAGAGAGCGCGGATCTCGTCGTCGCTGCCGAAGCCGACGGCGCGCAACAGCAGCGTGACCGGCAGCTTGCGCTTGCGGTCGACTTTGACGCTCACAATGTCGCGTTTGCTGGTTTCAAACTCCAGCCACGCGCCGCGGCTCGGAATCAGTTTGGCACCGGCCAGGTCACGGCCGGTCGTGCGGTCAGGGTCTACTGTAAAATAGACACCCGGCGACCGGATCAGCTGGCTGACCACCACCCGTTCGCTGCCGTTGATGATGAAGGTCGCTGCCTCGGTCATCAGCGGGAAGTCACCCATAAAGACTTCCTGCTCGCTGACCTCTCCAGTCTCCTTGTTGACCATCCGCACCTTCACCCACAGCGGTGCCGCGTAGGTGATGTCGCGCTCACGGCATTCGGCTTCGGGATATTTCGGTTCTCCAAAATAGAAACTGCCGAAATGAAGCTCAAGATTTTTGTTGAAACTGACGATCGGTGAAATTTCTGCAAGCAGTTCCTGCAGCCCTTCTGTTTTGAACCACTCGAAGCTGTTGAGCTGCACTTCAGTCAGGCGCGGCAAATCGAGGACGGTGGGCGTGCGCGCATAACTTTTGCGCCGAGCATTGTTTCCCTGAGAAGAGACCATGGTTCCATTGTCGGTTCTGTTGGCGAATTGGCTCATGTATTCCATTCCTTGAGTAGGCCATCCTGGTTAGCCGTTCAGTGACAAGACAAGAAGACACCAGCCAGACAGCGATCTGTGGCCGCATCTCTGCGGCTCGTCCCTATCTATCTTCTGGTGTCTTCAACTCCAAACAACTGCTGTAGTTGTTGCTCAATTGTACAAAATAGATAAAAAGTCAGGTAGTTCCAGGAGGAGAAACCACAACCAGTTTCTGACAACCCCTTCAACCACCTGACCTCCTTACCATACTTGCAAAATGGCCCTTCGATTCAACCTGCTGTCGAATGCCGTAAACATGAATACTAACTGACTTTGTCTTGTCTGTCAAATCGAGATGTTTCTCGAAAATTGTATGGGCCCCGACTGGGCTGCCAGAAATTGCAGCGCACAGGTTTGTGTGAATCTTGTTGAAATGGATCGCAGGGTGGTATACTGGCAAAATATCCTGATCCTGGCCAAGACAAAACGATCGAATCACCGATGAGTGCAGAGGAGCTGTCACCGCATATGGACAGGCAAAGCGCCCTACTGTGGATGAAAGATGTCAGCAAGGCATTTCCTGGTGTCCAGGCGTTGAAGAATGTCAGCCTCTACGCAGCTGCCGGGGAGGTTCTGGGGTTGATCGGCCAGAATGGTGCCGGCAAGTCCACGCTGATGAAAATTCTCTCTGGCGTTTACACAATCGACAGCGGTGAGCTGTATTTCAACGGCAGCCCGCTTGTCATCCACAGCCCACACCAGGCTCAGGAACTGGGCATCTCAATCATCTACCAAGAACTCAACCTGATGCCCAATCTCTCCGTCATGGAGAATATCTTTATCGGTCGCGAGCCGGGGGGAGCAGTTTTCGTC
>JAPLGY010000277.1 GCA_026389955.1 Caldilinea sp.
TCACTCTCCCGAATCCCCTCCGTGTCTTGACGCTGAACAAATGATCAGTCACAGATCGACGGCGTGGACCTCCTCGTCGTTCAACTCAAAGCTGCCACGATCGCACGGCGGATCTCGCGGCCAATTTCGGTGCGGATCGGGATGTTTTGCAGGTTGGGGTTGCTGCTGCTCAGCCGGCCGGTCACGGCACCGGTCTGGCTGAAGCTGGTGTGGAGGCGGCCTGTGTCCGGGTTGACCAGCGCAGGGAGCGCATCGACGTAGGTGCTGCGCAGCTTTTCAAGCTGACGTTGTTCAAGGATGATGGCGAGCGCTCGCTGCTGGGTTGGGGTGAGCTCGTCCCCATAGGCGGCGAGCTGTTCAAGCGTCTCTATCGCTGTGCTGTAGTGGCCCGAGATGTTTTTTTTGAGCCCGCGGGTTGGGAAGCCCAGCTCACTGAAGAGCACCTGGCTGAGCTGCTGGGTGCTGCGCAAGTTGAACAAATGGCCGACCACCCCAAAGAGATCATTTTCTAGTTCCAGCAGCCGTTGGTTGAAGGTAACCGACATCTGGCCCAGAAAAGGGGTGTCGAGCAGGACGCCGGCCATCTCCATGGCCGTCAGCACCGGCAGCAACGGCCGTTCGATCGAGGTGTAAAGCACTTCGAGCCCGGCTGCCGCAAGGCGAGGGGCCAGGATGGCATGGAGCTGGATCGTGGCGTCAACGTCGGCTCCGCAGTAGGCGGCGACTTGTGCCACAGATACCTGGTCGACGGTGGTCTGTTTGCGTCCGCTGCCAATCAACTCGCTGAGTTCGGTCATCTGCCAGCCCAGTTCGGTGGTGGCCAGCGTTTTCAGACCGAGCGCCCGGCTGGCAGGATCCAGCAGCCAGGCGAGCAGCAGGGTGTCGTCGAGCACGCCGCCGACTTCGACCCCGTTGCGGCGGAGCACGGTCAGATCATACTTGGCGTTGTGGGCCACCTTGGGGAGGGTCGGGTCGGCGAAACGGGGGGACAACGCCGAACAGACCTGCGCCCAGGGCAGCTGCGGACCAGCGTTGTGGGCGACTGGGATGTAGGCGGTGCTCCCTGGAGCCCAGCCCAGCCCGATCCCGACCAGTTGGGCCTGCATTGCGTCGGTGGAGGTCGTCTCGACATCGAAAGAGAGCAGCGGCGCCACCTCCAGCGCAGACAACAGCTCGGCGAGGGCATTGGGGCTGTCGACGAGCAGCACGCTGCGTCTGTCGGCTGTGCTGTCTGCGCTCTGGGCCAGGGCAGCGCCGAAGAGTGTCAGTTGTCCGTCAGGGTTGCGGGTCGAGGGCATCCCGCCAGCCTTGCGGGTGGAGGCAGGCAGCTCTTTGGCCAGGCTGCGGAATTCCAGCTCGTTGAAGAGTGCGACCACAGCGGCGGGGTCGTAGTCCTGTGTCGTGCATGCAGCCGGGTCGAAGCGCAGAGCAAGGTCGGTGTGGAGGGTGACGAGCCGGCGGTTGCGCAGCACATGTGGCTGGGCGTCGGCCAGGGCCTGGCGCAATTTGGGGCCGGCGACCTCGGCGAGATGGGTGTAAAGGCTGTCGAGGGACCCAAACTGCTGCAGAAGCTTGACGGCTGTCTTCTCGCCCACCCCGGGAACGCCAGGGATGTTGTCTGAGGAGTCGCCGGTCAGCGCTTTGAAATCGACGAACTGTTCGGGGGTCAGCCCATACCGTTCTTGGATCTCCTTGCTGCCGTAGATGGAAGTCACGGGGGTGGGGCCTCCTGAGGTGTAGAGCACCTTGATGCGGGGCGCAACCAGCTGGAAGAGATCGCGGTCGCCGCTCATCACCAGCACATCGATCTCCTGTTCGGCGGCCTGGCGAGCCAGTGTGCCCAGGATATCGTCGGCCTCGAAGTTGGGGAAGGTGAGGATGGGGATGTTGAAGGCGCGCAGCAGGGTGGCGATGCGCTCCATCTGGGTGCGCATCTCGTCTGGCATGGCGTCGCGCGTGGCTTTGTATTCAGGAAATTCGGCATGGCGCCAGGTGTTGCCGGTGTCGAACGCAACAGCGATGTAGTCTGGGGTGTGCTCGCGCAGGGTGGCCAGCAGCTTGCGGGTGAAGCCGTAAACAGCCCCGGTCGGTTCGCCCTCACGTGTAGAGAGCGGGGTTTTCATCCCAAAATAGGCCCGGTAGGCTTGGGAGTGGCCGTCGATCAGAAGAAGGAGCGCCATTTCCTTATTCGATCGTCAGGCTGCCTTCGTTCACCAGCGCCTGGATCTGTGGATATTGGAGGATCGAGCGAAGGGTGCGCATGCGGCGGCCGGCGTCGAGCCGGCAGCGTCCTGAAGGCAGCTCCAGAATAAAGTTTTTGGAGGTGCAGTTGGTCAGGACGATGATATCGTCAGAATTTTTTTTCCAGGTGTACGCTTGTGCGGCACTTGGCGAAGATGGTTTGGCTGCCATTGCTGTTCGTTCCTTCTCGCTCCTACGGCGTTTGTCCTGCGGCCAGGACGTCACCCAGCCTCCTCGACATTCTCATTGTACCGGTCTCTGGGGGTTCTTGCCAAGAAGTGGTTGCCCCCAAAAAGAACATCTGCGGCTGAAATGGCTGTTTTCAGGGTCTTGGCTTATCTTGACAGAACATTTGTTCTGAAGTATAATGTTAATATAAAATTGACAAAATTAATCTATTGACAATCTCCATTTGGAGTTGCAAACGGGGGAAATTTTATCCCTGAAGTCAACCTCTCAGGGGGCAGCACAGCCACGATGCTCACAAAGATCCATCAACTTTTATAGCGTTTGGAGGCTTTCATGGCGAAGTACAAGACGGAGCAGATTCGCAACGTGGCCTTGCTCGGCCACAGCGGCGCGGGCAAAACAACGTTGAGCGAAGCGCTGTTGTACAAAACAGGGGTGGTCAGCCGTATGGGACGGGTGGAGGATGGCACCACGGTCTCTGACTGGGACCCTGAAGAGCAACGCCGTGGCATTTCGGTCAACCTGTCGATTGTGCCGGTCGAATTCAACAACACCAAGCTCAATCTGATCGACACTCCAGGCTACCAAGATTTTGTCGGTGAAGTGATCAGCGGGATGTTTGTGGCAGAAGCCGGGCTTGTCGTCGTCGACGCCGTTGCTGGCTGCCAGGTCGGCACTGAGCTGGCGTACGATCGGCTGCGTGAGCTGGCCAAACCGCGGCTCATTTTTCTCAACCGGATGGACCGGGAGAACGCCAATTTTGCCGATGCCCTGCAGAGTTTGCGCAGAACGCTGGGCGACGAAAAAATTGTGCCGTTTCAGATCCCTCTCGGCGTTGCCGAGACGTTCAAGGGGGTCATCGGGTTGATCGAAATGAAGGCCTACCTGGGGCCTGAAGGCAAAGAAGTGCCTATTCCGCCTGAATTTCTGGCGGAAGCTGAAGCGGCGCGTTTTGCCTTGGTCGAAGCTGCCGCCGAAGCAGACGACGAGCTGATCTTGAAATATCTGGATGGCGAGACGTTGAGTGTAGACGAGGTGCGCCATGGGTTGCATGTCGGCGTCCGCAACTGTGCGATCACCCCAGTTTACTGCGGCACTGCCACTGGTGGCATTGGCATGGAGCGGTTGATGCAGGCGTTGCGCCGCTACGTGCCGGCTCCCCACGAGCGCATGCTTCCTGGAATGCGGGGCACCGAACGTGTCGTGCTCAGCTCCGATGCCAGCGGGTTTCCGGCTGGCGCTGTTTTCAAGACGATCATCGACCGCTATGTTGGCCGCACCAGCTATGTCCGAATATTTTCAGGCAAACTGAGCAAGGAGATGCATATCGCCAACGCCAGCACTGGCAAAAGCAGCCGCGTCGCCAATCTCTTCAGCGTCCGCGGCAAGGAGCTGCAAAATCTGGATGAACTGGTGGCGGGCGATATCGGCATTCTGACCAAGATGGAAGAGTTGGCCACCGGCGACACCCTCTGTGCTTTGGATCAGACGCTCCAGGTGACGCCTCCGCTCTACCCACGCCCGCTGTATTCGGTCGCAGTCTCTCCCGTCTCCCAGGCCGACAGCAGCAAGATGGGGCCCGCCCTGGCCAGTGTTGCCGAGGAAGACCCGACAATGCGTTTTCAAAACATTGCAGCGACCAAACAGACGGTGCTGCAAGGGATGGGGGAGACTCACATTGATGTGGCGGTCTATCGCATGGCTCAAAAATTTGGCACCCATGTCGAGACGGCTGAGCCCAAAGTCTCCTATCAGGAGACCGTCACCCGGGCCGCCTCTGCCCAGTACCGCCACAAAAAGCAATCAGGTGGTGCTGGCCAGTTTGCCGAGGTTCATATGCGGGTCGAACCGTTGCCGGCCGGCAGCTACGAGTTCACCAGCGAAGTGTTTGGCGGCGCGATCAGCAGCTCGTTCTTCCCTTCCATCGAAAAGGGCATCAAATCGGTGATGGATACCGGGATCATCGCCGGATATCCGGTGGTCAATATCAAGGCAGTGGTTTTCGACGGCAAGGAACACCCGGTCGATTCCAAAGATATAGCCTTTCAGACTGCAGGCCGTGAAGTGTTCAAACTTGCCTTCAAGGCGGCCAACCCGGTTTTGCTCGAACCGATCTACATTGCTGAAGTCACTGTTCCTGACGAATACATGGGGGATGTGATGAGCGACTTCAACACCCGGCGCGGGCGGGTTCTTGGGATGGAACAGAAGAACAGCCGGACCGTGGTGCGTGCCACGGTGCCGCTGGCCGAGATCATGCGCTACAGCACCGACCTGCGTTCGATGACCCAGGGACGTGGCGTCTACACCATCGAATTTGACCACTACGAACCGGTTCCCAACCACCTGGCAGCCGGGATCATTGCCCAACACAAGGAGGAGAGCAGCGACGAGTGAGCGTAGCTGCTTTTTCAGGCAGGGTTGCTGACAACCCTGCCTGTTCCTTTCCCCATTTT
>JAPLGY010000076.1 GCA_026389955.1 Caldilinea sp.
CCACCTGCAGGTGGATGTCGCGCACGGCCATGAATTTTCCGTACCAGACACGCAGGTTCCTGGATTCAACGGCGATCCGCGCCTGCTGACTCTGGACCGACGCCGAGGATGAAACAGACAAAGAAATCGACATCAGATCACTCTCCGAGAATAGCGGTTGCGCAGCCAGATCGCCAGAGCGTTCAAGCTGACCAAAAGCAGCAACAACACCACGATCGCCGCAGCTGCCAGATGCCCAAACTCAGGCTGCGGACGGGAAGTCCACTGGTAGATTTGGACCGGCAGCGAGGTAAATTTGGCAAACAGCCCGCTGGGGTCGACGACCACAAAGGTCGATGCACCGACGACGATCAGCGGTGCAGTCTCCCCAAAGGCACGCGAGACCGCCAGGATGACCCCCGTCAGAATCCCAGGAATGGCATTGGGCAGAACATGGCTCCAGACCGTCTGCCACTGCGTCGCCCCCAAGCCAAAACTTCCCTCGCGAATTCCGCGCGGCACGGCACGGATGGCCTCACGTCCGTTGATAATGACCAGCGGCAGGACCAGCAGGCCCAACGTCAACCCGGCTGAAACGATCGTACGCCCGTTGGCGGTCGAAGGATCGCCGACCCCAAACGCCAGCCCACTTGTCAGGGGCCCCAAAAAGCGGACAAAAACCGCCAGCCCCAGCATGCCGTAGATGATCGAGGGCACCCCCGCCAGGTTGTTGATGTTGGTCTCCACCATCCGGTCGAACCAACTTCTGCCGCTGTTGTACTCCTCCAGATAGATCGCCGCAGCGATGCCCAGGGGCACCGCCAACAAAAACGCGACCAGCGTCACCAGCAGCGAACCAAAGATCGCCGTGCGCACCCCGGCATGCAGCGGGTCAGAAGACTGGGGTGACGTGAGAAACTCCCAGGTCACCCAGCTCTTGAAGATCAGCTCTGTGCCCGGCATCGCCGCTGCAGCAGCTTCGATCTCCGTCCGCCGCAAAAGCGAATCGGTCAACGACCAGCTGGCCGCCACCTGGGGGCGCAGCACTTCAGCCTCGATCAGCCCAACCAGATCCGTCTTCGACAGCTCGGCCAGAGGACGCTCGGCTTCCAACGCACGCAGACGGCCCGCAGAAATGTTGGCCGTCAGAATGTCAAGCAACACTGCTGTCGACTGCTCTGCCAGGCTCCTGCCAAACAGGGCTGTCACAAAAAAATCGAGTGTGCCGCTGTCTAGCCCTGGAATAAAACGAAAAATATCTTGGTCGGGCCAGCTTGGGTCGATCTCGTTCCAGCGGACGGCGCTCGTAAAAATCTGTTGGAGCTGGGCACGTGTGAGCTCACGCACGAACTCGTTCTGGCTGCTGACAACCACAGGCAACCCGTCGTTGGCAATCTGGAACTCGATTGGGGCCCGGCCTGCCTGCAGACAGGCCGCCCGCTCCACCGACTGCATCGGGCGGCTGGCATCGACCAGATCAACCCCCAGATCAGCACAAAATCGTCGAAATCCTGCGTCGGTGCCAATGCTCTCGATTTGAACCTGGCCTGAAAAACGGTTGTCGGCCACCAGTCTGTCAGCGATCCGCTGAGTGATCGGTGCAACCGTCGAGCTGCCTGTCACCAACAATTCCCCCTGTACAGCCGGCTGCAGCTCCTCCGACAGCCCGCTGGCGAGCGCCCAGGCCGCCAGGTTCTCTGTCCGCACAGCCTCCCCAGCCGGGAAATACCCAACCGACCCAACCACTTCGTCGACCCGCCGCAGATAGTCCCCGACAAACACAGCTGCCTCGGGTTTGCTGGCCAGCGTCTTTGCATCTGCGTACAGAAAAAGCGGACGGGCCAGCGGGTAGCTCCCCTCCGTCACCGTCACCGCATCAGGAAGCACGCCGTCTACCGAAAGCGCCCGCACTGTGTCCGCCTTCTGCTGGTAATAGGCATAGCCCATAAACCCAATCGCAGCCGGACGCTGTGCGATCCCGTTCACCAACACCAGGTCGTCCTCGCTGGGCAGCGTTCTGGGCATCGAAACCATCCGGTTTTTGTGGTAGTCCAACACCAGATTTTCTGGGTCGACCCGGTATTCGAGCGCCACATAACCAAAAGCCCCGTCGACAATGTCCGCAACCAGCACAACCAACACCACAATCCCGATCAGCGTAGAAAGGAAAAAAAGGGTTCCCCACAATGCCCCCAGCCGCTTGCGCCAGCGCAAAAATCGCTCGAAGGCCCGCCCCTCCGGATAACCAACCTTGGGCCGTTGCGTTTCCACTGCCATCTTCAATATTCCTCCCGAAAACGCCGCACAATCCACTGGCTGATAATGTTCAAAATCAACGTGATGATAAAAAGCAAAAATGCAATCGCAAAAATGCTGTCATAGTCGATCGTGTCGTAGCTGAGGTCGCCGCCACTGATCCGCACAATGTGGCCAGTCATGGTCTCCGCCGCTTTGAATGGGTTGAGAAAATTCAACCCGCCGGTAGCCTGCCCCCAATCCCCAAAATTGCGCGGCCCGGCACCCGCCGCAATCGCCACCACCATTGTCTCTCCAACCGCCCGCGACATCGCTACGATCACCGCAGCCGCAATCCCCGAAATGGCAGCCGGCAACACGACTCGCACTGCAGTCTCCAACCGTGTGGCCCCCATCCCATACGCCGCTTCACGCAGCGCACGCGGGACCGCACTGAGTGCATCTTCACTCATCGAACTGATCAGCGGGATGATCAAAATGCCGATCACAATCCCTGCCGAGGCAACGTTGAAAATCTCCACCGTATCTTTGCCAAAAAGATTCTTCAACAGCGGCGTCATGAATCCCAATGCAAAAAAACCGTAGACCACCGTCGGAATCCCGGCCAGAACCTCCAGCACCGGCTTCAAAATGCCGCGCAGACGCGGGGACGCATATTCGCTGAGAAAAATCGCTATCATCAGCCCGATCGGCAGCGCCACCGTCATCCCGATCACACTGGTCAACAGGGTGGCGTTGAGAAGGGGAAAAATTCCAAAGCGTAAAATCTGCGGCTGCCAGGTCGTACCCGTAAAAAATTCCAGGAATGTCGGCTCCGGACGGCGAAAAAACACAAACGCATCGTAGACCAAAACCACCACGATCCCCACCGTCGTCAGAACCGAAACCGCCCCCGCACCCTTCAGCAGCAGCTGGATGATGCTTTCGCCAGCCCGAGTGCGTTTGCGCAGATCCAGCGGCCTGCGTGCACCAGACGGCTGGCCCGGCATGCCCCCCCCTTCCCTGCCCATTTCACTCTGTTGGCGGGTGCTTGTTTGTCCCACAACGAACCTCCCCTGTTGCGCCCGTGCACTGAAGTTCTACTACGCAAGAGATGGGGAGGAGGACATCCTTCCCATCTCTTGTCTCTGTCTGCAATTGTACTTTAAGATCTTACTGCCCCATAGCGTCAAGCCAGTTGTTGCGTGCCGTGTTGAGGGCTTCCTCGGCAGCCGGGAAGTAGCCCACCCCACGCACTTCTTCGTTGACATAGCTCAGATAAAAGTTGATGTACTCTGCCACCTGCGGCTTGCTCGCCATCACCCCTGCATCGGAGTAGATGAAGAGCGGCCGAGCCAGCGCATAGTCGCCCGAGTTCACCGTCTCCGCCGAAGGTTCCACCCCACCGATCGACAGATC
>JAPLGY010000083.1 GCA_026389955.1 Caldilinea sp.
ACAGAGGGGAAGGGAGCGATGGCGCTGGTGGAGGCGGTGCCCAATTTTTCGGAGGGGCGCCGATCGTAGGTGGTGGCGGAGATCGTGGCGGCGTTGTCTGTGCCGGGCGTTGTGCTGCTCGATGCCAGCAGCGATGCCGACCACAACCGTTCGGTGGTCACGGTGGCTGGTGAGCCGTCGGCGATTCTGGAAGGGCTCTTTCAGGCGACGGCGACAGCTGCACGGCGGATCAACCTGTTCGAGCAGCGGGGCGAGCACCCGAGATTGGGAGCAACCGATGTGGTGCCGATCGTCCCGATCGATGGCATCACCCTGGAAGAATGTGCCGGGCTGGCACGCCAGCTGGGGCAGCGGATTGGCAGTGAGCTGCAGCTGCCTGTCTACCTCTACGCCGCTGCAGCAGCCCGACCCGAACGGCGAGCGCTGCCAGAGATCCGTCGCGGCGAATTTGAGGGCCTGCTGGCGGCCATCGGCAGCCTGGAGCGGATGCCGGACTATGGACCTGCCGTTTTGGGGCCGGCGGGTGCTGTTGTGGTCGGCGCACGCCCTTTTCTGGTGGACTACAACATCTTTTTGTGCACGCCGGAGGTGGCTGTTGCCCGGCGGATTGCCCGCCAAATCCGTGAAAGCAGCGGCGGCCTCGCTGGGGTCCAGGCCAAGGGATTTGGGGTGGGGGGACAGGCACAGGTCAGCATGAACCTGTTGGATACAGCGGCCACACCGCTGCATGTCGTCTACGAAAGGGTCGAGCAGCTGGCGCAGCAGGCAGGGACGGCGATCGACCGTTCGGAGCTGATCGGGCTGGCGCCACAGCAGGCCCTGCTGGCGGCGGCCGCACACGATGTGGGGCTGGGCGGGCGGGGGGAGGGCCGCACGGTGGAAGGGGCAATCAGGCGAATGGCGGCCTTGGGGGGGCGCTAAGGGTAGGTCGTTTTGGCGAAACTGGCCGTCTCAGGTCCATCTTCAGGCAGCGCTGGCATGGCAATGTAGTCTGCGGGAAGCTCGCCCGTGAGCGTGCCAAGAAAGACGACGATCTGGGCGATCGCTTCGGGGGTCAGCGGCGCTTGCCGGGGGGCCATCCGGGCGACGGTTTCTTCCAGGGTGGCAACGCTTCCGTCGTGGAGGTAGGGGGCTGTTTTGGTGACGTTGCGCAGGCTGGGAATTTTGATGACAGCCAGGGTTTGGGCGCTGCGGGTCGCTGGCTCTGTCAGCAAAGCCAGCGCTGCTGGGCTGGCCAGGGTGCCGCCCAGACCCACCCCGTTGTGGCAACCGGCGCACCCTGCGTCGAGAAAGGTCTGGAGTCCTTGCAGCGCTTCTGGAGTCAGCTGGTCGAGATCGCCGGCCAGGTAGCGGTCAAAACGGGAGGGGGTCAGCAGGCCGCGTTCGAAGGTGGCGATGGCCAGGGAGATATTTTGGAAGGTGATGGGGTCGTTTTGGCCTTGGAAGGCGGCCGCAAAGGCTGTGCTGTAGCCTGGAATGGAGCGGAGGGTCTTTTCGACATCGTCGGCGGTGGGCATGCCCATTTCGGTCTCGGCGAGGAGGGGGTGGCCGGCCTGCTCCTCGACGGAGCGAGCGCGGCCATCCCAGAACTGGGCGCTTTGGAGGGCTGCGTTGTAGACGGTGGGGGTGTTGCGGGGGCCTGACCTGCCTTTGTGGCTGAGTGAGGTCGGGAGGCCGTCGACGCCGTAGTTCTGGAGCAGATGGCAGGTATTGCAGCTCATCTGCTGCGTGATCGAAAGGCGCAGGTCATAAAAGAGCATCCGTCCGAGCTGGATTCGTTCGGGGAGAGCTGGAGGGGCTTCTGGCAGCGGCTGAAAAAGGCGGCTCAGTGTGGCAGGGGAGAGGGCATGTGGGGGAGTTTTGCCGGAAGGCAGCTGGCAGGCTGCGAGCAGAGCTAGAGAGGCCACCCATGTGGCAGCCAGGGAAAAAAAAGTGAACGAGGTGATTTTTATTCGCATAGCCATAAAAAACAAAGGTTTTTGCAGATTTGGCAAAAGCGGCAGAAACAGTGCCATTTTAGCACACAGGGGTGAATCTACAGGAGTTTTTTCGAGCATCCGTCGGTGTTCCGGGTCAGGAGCCGTGAAACTGGCGCGTGCTTTGCCTGTGTGCCGGGACATGCTACAATGGTGCACGCGCAAAAGCTGTGCGCAGCGGGCAAACTCAATGCAGCGATCATCCGGGGCTTCTTGAGAAGAACTGGTGAAAACATGGAGAGAGCGACGCCAGTAGATCTGGCGATCATCATTTTGAACTACAACACGGCAGATCTGTTGCGTGGCTGTTTGCAGTCGGTGCGTGCCAGCCGTCATCGGCTGCGTGTTGCGGTGGTTGTGGTCGACAATGCCAGCAACGACGGCAGTGCTGCGATGGTGAGCGCGGAATTTGCCGACGTTCAGCTGATTGTCAATCCCGCCAACATCGGGTACAGTGCTGGCAACAATGTGGGGTTGCGGGCGTTGGGGTTTGGGGGGCAGAGCATGGCTTGCCTGGACGATTTGCCTCGCTACGTGTTGTTGTTGAACCCAGATACGCTTTTGCGGCCGACCACGCTGGCGGAGATGGTGGCCTACATGGATGCCCACCCAGCGATTGGAGTGGCAGGACCACGCGTGCGGCGGCCTGACGGCACCCTGGATCGGGCTTGTCGGCGCAGTTTTCCAACGCCCCAGGTAAGTTTTTACCGTATGGTGGGGTTGAGCAAAATTTTTTCGCGTAGCCGTCATTTTAACGCGTACAACCTGGCGTACTGGCCTGAAGATGCAGTCCACCCGGTCGATTCTGTGGTGGGTGCCTACATGCAGGTTCGTCGTGAGGCGGTCCGGGCTGTGGGGCTATTGGACGAACGATTTTTTATGTACGGAGAAGATCTCGACTGGGCCAAGCGCATTAAGGATGTTGGCTGGGAGATCTGGTACAATGGGGCTGTCGAGATCACGCATGTCAAAGAAGCTGCCAGCAGCCGCAGCAGCAAGAGCCGGATCGATTTTTATGAAGCGATGTGGCTTTTTTATGCAAAACACTACCGCAGCAAGACCCCCTGGCTCTTGGACAAAGCGATCCTTTTGGGGATTGTGATCAAGGGCGGGCTGGACGTAGCAGGGCACCTTTGGCGGTATGGCCGGGACGGGCAGCGGTTGGGTGCGAATGCAGCGAATATACAGTGAGCTGGATGGCGTTGAGATGCAGAACACTCTTTCAGAGCGCGGAGGGCAAAACGAATACGGCGTGCGTCGCTCCGGCCGCCCTGGGGTGCTGAAGCGTGCCCAGTTTTTTTTGATGTTGGGGTTGGTGGGGGTCGATCTTGGCAGTGTATGGCTGGCTTTTGGGTCTGCACATGCGTTGCTGCGGCGCAATCCTGAATTTGTCATCGGCGAGTTTGTGGAATTTTTGCCGTTGCCTTCCGTCTACATGGCGGTGATGCTGATTCTTTATTTCAGCCAGCAGATGTATCAGCGTCGCCGCCCGATCACACATCTGGACGAATTGTTCAAGATTGTCAGCTACAACGTTCTGACGATGTTTTTTACGGTTGCCTTGTTGACGTTGCTGGCGCGTGAATTTGAATACCATCGGGCGTTCGTGTTGTTGGGGAGTGTGCTCGCTGTGGCCTACAATGTTCTGGGGCGTGTCTTGCATGCTCAGCTGCAGTGGGCGGTTCAAGCGCGCGGGATTGGGGATGACCGGGTACTGCTGATAGGTGCCGGGGAAATCGGTCAGATGTTGTTGCACAAAATGAGCGCCCATCCCAAGTTGGGGTATCGGGTGGTTGGAATTGTCGATGCCGGCCGCAGCGAGCGGGCACCTTTGGGATTGAATGTGCCTCTGTTGGGGGCGCTGGTGGATGTGCCTCTTTTGATCGATCGCTATGCGATCGACGAGGTGATCATTGGGCTTCCTGAAAGCAGCCATCAGGATTTGGTGACGATTATCAGCCTCTGTGAGCGTGAGAAAGTAGGGATTCGGGTCTTCCCGGATGTTTTCCAGATCATGGCGAGTGAAGTCACGATCGGGGATCTGGGGGGGTTGCCGCTGTTGACCATCCGCGATGTGGCGTTGCAGGGATGGAAGCTGGTCGCCAAGCGGGGCGTCGACATTCTTTTCAGCGGCTTTGGTCTGGTGTTGTTGAGCCCGTTCATGTTGTTGACTGCGCTGCTGATCAAGCTGGACAGCCCAGGTCCGGTTTTTTTCTCGCAGGAGCGGATGGGGCTGGATGCCAGGCCCTTCAAAATTATCAAATTTCGTTCGATGCGCCAGGACGCGGAGACGGATGGGCCAGGGTGGACGACGCCAGATGACCCGCGCAAGACGAAGTTGGGCGCTTTGATGCGGCGGTTCAACGTCGATGAACTGCCACAGCTGGTCAACGTGTTGGTAGGGGACATGAGTCTGGTGGGGCCGCGGCCCGAACGCCCGGTCTATGTCGAGCAATTTCGGCAAATCATCCCGCGCTATATGGATCGGCATCGGGAGAAAGCGGGGCTGACCGGCTGGGCGCAGGTCAACGGTCTGCGTGGAGATACCTCGATCGCAGAACGGACCAAGTATGACCTGTGGTACATTGAGAACTGGTCGATCGGGCTTGACATCATGATTTTGATCCGGACGGTCTTACAGACGATTTTTGGTACCAATCGCAACGCCTACTGAGCCATGCACGACGAAAAGATTACGTACGATTCGCTTTCCGAACGTCAGCGCCATGTGCTGCGCACTGTGATTCAAGAGTTTGTGCAGACTGCGCAGCCGGTTGGCAGCGCGGGGCTGGTGGGGCAGTACGACCTGGGGGTCAGCCCGGCCACTGTCCGCAACGAGCTGGCTGCGCTGGAGCGGATGGGGCTGCTGACCCATCCGCATACCAGTGCGGGACGGATCCCGACCGGCCTGGGGTATCGCTTTTTTGTGCACTACCTGGTTGCCGATCTGGAGCTGGCTGCAGAGGAACAGGCGTTGATTCGCCGTCGTTTCCAGCAGCTGCCGGCGGAGGTCGACCATTGGCTGCGTGCCAGCACCGCGGTGCTGGCACGTACTGCACAAAGTGCGGCCGTGGCGACTGCGCCGCGCAGTGTGCGGTGTACATTCAAACATCTGGAACTGGTGCATATTCAGGACACCAAGGTGTTGTTGGTGTTGGTTCTGCAAGAAGGGACGGTCAAACAGCAGTTGCTGGACCTGGACCAGCCGATGGAACAGCATGAACTGAGCCGGACCAGCAACGAGTTGAACAGCCAGTTGGCTGGGTTGGAAAGCAGTGGGATGCGGGCCCACGCCGTGCGGTTGACCCCCTTTGCGCGTCAGGTGGCCGAACTTGCTGCCGATGCCATGCATCGGATCGAACAGCATGAGGGGGGGATCGTCTTTCGGGATGGGTTGGCGGAGGTGTTGCGCGCCCCTGAATTTGCCGAAAGTGAGAATGCACGGCGGGTTGTGCAGGTGTTGGAGGATCCAGAGCTGATCGAACAGATCGCAGACGACTTGCCTGGCAGCGACACTGTGCATGTGATGATTGCCGGGGATGGACGCTACGCAGAGCTGCGCGATGTCAGCCTGGTGCTCTCACGCTACGGCGTCAACGATCGAATGTCAGGTCTGTTGGGGGTGCTTGGCCCTGTGCGCATGCGCTACGGGCGTTCGATTGGTGCGGTCCGGTTTGTGTCGGATCTGATGAGCGAGAAGATCGAAAAGATGTACGGCGGCAGTTGAACTGTTTCCAAAACAAGAAACGCAAAACAAAAAACGCAAAACAAGATGGTTGAAGAAATCGACAACAAAACCATGAACGACAGCGAAATGGCGAAGAACGGGACAGAGGAGTCGGCTGCAGAGCGTGTAAAGGCCCAGGCGGAGGGCACCGCTCAGCGCGCAGAAGATCGTGTCGGGGAGAGCGCCGAGGCGCGCGCAGAAGAATCTGCCGTCGCTGAATTTTTGGACAGGATTGCTCAGTTGGAGGCTGAGCTGGCTGAGGCTCGGCAGGAGTGTGCGGGGATCACCGAAAAATCTCAGCGTCTGGCCGCAGAATTTCAAAACAGCCGGCGGCGCCAGGAACGTCAACTGGCGGAGGAAATGGAGCGGGTCAGCGCACATATGATTCGGAGAATCCTGCCTGCTCTGGATGATTTTGACCTGGCCTTCGCCAATCTGCCGAACGAAGAGATTGGCCAGACAGCCTGGGTAGAGGGATTTCGTCAGATCCAGCGCAAGCTGCGAGGGATTCTGGAAGACGAGGGGGTGGTCAAGGTGGCCGGCGAAGGGCTTTTTGACCCGACTTTGCACGAGGCGATCGCAAGTTCACCGAGCGAAGAAGTTGAAAGCGGACACATCGTGGAGACGTTGCGTGCAGGATATACGCTCAAGGGCCAGGTGTTGCGTCCCGCTTTGGTGCGTATCGCCAGCTAGATTTTTTGGAGGGGCGGTGGCCCCGATCGGGAAGCGCCATGGCCGGGGTCACAGTACCTACCTATGTCTACAACCCGCAGGTGGAGACCGGAATCCGTCCGTTTGATCTGAGTCGTGATCTGGGGCCGGTGGCTGAACTGATTGCGGTCTCCTTTGCGCGTGAATTGAACGGGCGGGGTGCGGCAGCGCTGCGGGAGATGCGCGCCATGAGTCACTTCAGCAGCCTGCTCGGCGTTCTCAACCGCAGCACGGGCGAATTCAACGATTTTTTAAATGGATTTGTCTGGGTCGATCGAGGAACTGTGGTCGGCAATGTGACGGTTCAGCGCGCGGACAAATACGCCACCCGTTGGCAGATCGCCAATGTGGCCGTGGCGCCAGCCTATCGAGGCCGCGGGATTTCTCGGCAGTTGGTGGAAAAAGCTTTGGAGCATGCCACGCAGGCGGGTGGGCAGTGGGCGGTGTTGCAAGTCTATGCTGGCAACAGAGTCGCCCGTCATCTTTACCAGAGCCTGGGTTTTGAGGATGTGGGGGGGATCGCCGAATTGCGGGCCGCCCGTGTGCCGCCCACCGAGAAGCCGTCAGAGGCAAAGACGATCAAAACGTTTGTGGCAGCGGACTGGACGGCTCTGTATGAACTGGCCAGCCACCAGATGGGCCCGCTGGCGCAGTGGTGGCGGGGCATCCAACTGGGCGACTTTCAGATGACTTTTGAGAGCCGATTGGCTGAATGGTTTTGGAATGCGGCGGGACGCAGCGTGGTCTACCGTCGTGCCGTCCAAAGTGCCTCTCGTTTTGAGGCCGCGCTGTTGCTCACTGCCCGCCACTGGCGGGGAGAACACACGTTACAACTGTGGGCTCGCCCAGAGCAGTATGGGCTGTACGATCTCCTGCTCCTCGACTGGGCTCTCTGGCAGTTGCAGGAATTTCCCCGCTGGCCGATTTGTGTCAGTGTCAGCACCGAACAGCGGAGTCTGCTCGACCATCTTGTCCAGGTCGGATTTGTTGTGCAACGCACCTTGATGACGATGCGCTGCAGGTTGACGGAAGCGTCTGGCAGCGAGCCGGCTTGACGCTTCTCTGTCTTTGGGCAGATCTCCTCCCAACATAGGCGACAAAGAACATGAAGATACGATTTTTGCACTGCGCAGACATCCATCTAGGGTATTTGCAGTATGGGCACAAGGAGCGTTTCAACGATTTTGCAGCTGCTTTTCAGGCTGTGATCGACAAGGCGACGGGGGTCTACCAGCCGCGCCGTGGTCAAATTGTTCGTTTTGACGAAGAGGTGGCCGGCCCGGTCGATTTTGTCGTGCTGGCTGGCGACCTCTTTCACAAGCGTTCCTTGGACGCGCTCACGCTCAACCAGGCCATCCGCGGGCTCAGCCGGTTGCAGGAGGCTGGGATCCCTTGCATCGCTGTAGAAGGCAACCACGAACGAGCCTATTACGCGGAGACGATCGGCTGGATGAAGTTCCTGGCGTTGCAGGGGCTGCTGATTCTGCTCGACGCTGAAAACAGTGAAGGGCGTCTGACGCTGACTCCCTGGGATTCTCAGCGCCGTCAAGGCGCCTATTGCGAGCCAAAACCAGGCATACGGGTCTATGGGATGCGTTACTACGGTGCCAGCACAGGGACT
>JAPLGY010000396.1 GCA_026389955.1 Caldilinea sp.
TCCTCGGTGCGGATGATCTCGATCACCCGGTCGAGATTCAGATAGGCAATGAGATAGCCGTCGAGCAGTTCGACCCGGTCGGCCTGGATGACCCCTTTGAATTTGCCGCGAATGCTGACCACCTGGGCGAAGATATCGCACTGCACGAGCGCGCTCTCCGCCAGGATCACATTGGCTGGGGTTCGAATTTCGCCCTGCTCGACCGCGCCGTCGATCCGAATGCTGGCGTCGCATTCGAGCGTGCCGCTGAAGCGGGCACGGCTCCCGATCTGCACTTCGATTCGGTCTGGTTCGGGGCGAACGGCGCGTGCAAACATGGCATCCTCCTAGGACAACACCAGGTGTGAGGAGATGCTCTCCCCGCGGTAGATTCGATGGATGATGTCGGCCAGCAGCGGGGCGACCGACAGCACCACCAGCTTGGGGCTGT
Organism: Caldilinea sp.; assembly: GCA_026389955.1. Next base: position 431 of record JAPLGY010000396.1, read on the forward strand.
ATTTTTCTGCGGCGATCGGGAGGGTGTTGGTGACGACCAGCCGCTCGATGCGGTCGTCGTCGGCCAACCGTTCCAGCGCAGAGGGGAGCAGCACCGGGTGGGTGATGGCAAAGCACGCCTTGCCCTGTGCGCCCGCCTGGTAGAGCGCATCGATCTGTTTGAGCACGCTGCCGCCCGCCATCACATCGTCGATGATGATGGGGCGTCTGCCCTGAATATCGCCCACCACATGGGTGGTCTCGGTCGTCGTGAAGTTGGTTCGCCGTTTGTGCATGACGACCAGCGGCAGGTTGAGCAGCTCGGCGTATTTGCCCGCCATGCTGGCACGACCGACATCGGGGCTGACGATCGCCGCATCAGCGTACTCGGGGGTTCGGAAGTAGTCGGCCAGCAGCGGAACTGCGCTGAGAGGGTCGACCGGCAAGTTGAAAAAGCCCTGGATCGCCCGGTTGTGGATGTCGACATAGATCACCCGGCGGGCTCCCCCCATCTCGATCATGTTGGCAACCACACGCGCGCTGATCGACTCCCGCCCCTTGGCCATCCGCTCCTGACGGGCGTAGGGAAAGTAGGGGATGACCACGCTCACCGTGTGCACGCTGGCCCGGCGAAAGGCATCCAGATACAGGAGCAATTCGACCAGATGTTCGTTGACCGGTTCGCTGCACGGCTGGATCAAAAAGATGTCCTGGTCGCGCACGACCTCTTCGAGCATGACATGAATCTCACTGTCTGGCATGCGTTGGGTCGTCGACGCGCCCAGCCGGACGTGCAAGAGATCGGCGATCTCTTGCGCCAGTGCAGGGTGCGCTGAACCAGCAAAGATGCGCAGTGGATGGTAGGATTGAACCATCAAGGGCCTCTCCCTCTCGTAACCGGGGGTGCCGCCAAAGCATCCCACGGCGATTTGCAGCTACCGTCATGTCAGATTATATGATAGCATAGAAGGAGTCCACAATTCGGGGGGAGAGCGAGTGCACACTCCACCTGGCGGCTGGGCGGCGATCGAAGAGAAGCTGGAGGGCTGTTCGAGCGATGCAGGCAAAGAGCACCTTGCTGATAGCAACCCACAACCGCGGCAAAGTCCGCGAGTATGCCCGCCTGTTGGCAGATCTGCCGCTGCTGCTCACCTGGCTGGACGAGGTTGGGGTCACTGCGGTCGCCGACGAGACACAAGCCACCTTTCTGGCCAATGCCCTGCACAAAGCCCGTTTTTATGCGCGCCAGACAGGGCTGTTGACCTGGGCCGACGACAGCGGGCTGGAGGTCGCTGCGCTGGGCGGGCGGCCGGGCGTGCTCTCCGCCCGGTATGGGGGGGAGCGGTTGTCGGATGTCGACCGGTACACCCTGCTTTTGCGCGAGCTGGAGGGCGTGGCCGATCGGAGCGCCCGTTTTTGCTGTGCGGTGGCTGTGGTCTCCCCGGACGGCCAGAGCTGGAGCGCCGAAGGGACGCTGGAGGGAACGATCTTGCCGGCCCCGCGCGGCAGCCAGGGCTTTGGCTACGACCCGGTCTTTTGGGTGGCCGCACAGGGCCGGTCGCTGGCGGAGCTGCCGGTCGACCTCAAAAATCAGATCAGCCACCGGGCCGCTGCGGTCGCTGCCATCCGTCCGCAGTTGGAACGTCTGTGCCGGGGAGCGCCATGAAGAAGCTGATCAACGCTCCCGCCGATGCTGTGGCGGAGGCGATGCAGGGGCTGGCGCGCGCCCACCCGGCGCTGGTGCGCGTGCACTTCGCGCCTTTGTATGTGGTGCGGGCCGACGCGCCGCGGCCCGGCAAGGTGGCGGTGCTTTCGGGGGGGGGCAGCGGCCACGAACCGCTGCACAGCGGCTTTGTGGGCCGCGGGATGCTCGACGCGGCCTGCCCGGGCCCCGTTTTTACGGCGCCGACCCCTGACCAGATCTATGCTGCGGCCCGGGCGGTCGACGGCGGTGCTGGCGTGCTGTTCATCGTCAAAAACTATACCGGGGATGTGTTGAACTTCGACCTGGCCGCCGAGCTCTGCCAGGCAGAGGGGATCCCGGTCGGACGTGTGTTGATCCAGGACGATGTGGCGGTGCGGGCGCAGGAGGGCACTGCGGGGCGGCGTGGGGTGGGAACCACCGTGCTGGCCGAGAAAATTTGTGGCGCCGCCGCCGAGAGCGGGCTCTCCCTCCCCGAACTGGTCGAACTGGGAGAGAAGGTCAGCAGACAGGGGCGCAGCATGGGGGTGGCGGTCAGCCCCTGTGTGGTGCCGACGGTCGGGCGCCCGACCTTTCTCCTGGGCGACACCGAAATGGAGTTGGGGGTCGGCATTCACGGCGAGCCGGGCCGAGAACGTGCGGCCCTGCGCTGCGCCGATGCGGTCACCGAGATGCTGGCTGCGCACATTTTGGAGGACTTGCCCTTCCGCAGCGGCAGCCAGATCCTTGCCCTGGTCAACGGGATGGGGGGAACCCCGCTGCTGGAGCTCTATATTGTCTACCGGTCTCTGGCAGAACTGTGTGATGCGCGTGGGATCGTTGTTTGTCGGAACCTGATCGGCAACTATGTCACTGCGTTGGAGATGGCAGGCTGCTCGATCACGCTGCTGGAGGTTGACGCCGAGCTGCTGCACTGGTGGGACGCCCCTGTGCACACGCCGGCCCTGCGTTGGTGAACCAGACCTGCTGGAGTGGGGTGTTTCGAAAAGACCATGAAGCCGACGACGATCGACCGTGTTTTATTGACAGAGTGGATTGTGAACTGTGCGCAGAAGATGAGGGTGCACCGCGACTGGCTGACTGCGCTCGACGCCGCCATCGGAGATGCCGACCACGGGGTCAACATGGAGCGTGGATTCGACGAGGTCGGTGCCCGGCTGGCCGGGTATGGGGGGGAGGAGTGCGGGGCCCTCTGCAAGCTGGTGGGCATGACGCTGCTGGCCAAGGTGGGAGGGGCAAGCGGCCCCCTCTACGGCACCTTTTTTTTGCGTATGGGGCTGGTTGCAGCGGGCAAGCAGCAGTTGACCGAGAGTGAATTTGTTGCTGCCTTTGCGGGCGGCGTCGACGGCATCCGCCAGCGTGGCAGCGCTCGGCTGGGGGACAAGACGATGGTCGACGCGCTGCTGCCGGCTGCGCTGGCCCTGCAGCAGGCGCTGGACAACTACCACCCGCTCTGCGCCGCGCTGCGTTCGGCCGCCGCCGCCGCTGAAACCGGGATGCGGGCGACGATTCCGATGCAGGCGAGCAAAGGGCGAGCCAGTTATCTGGGCCCGCGCAGCGTCGGCCACCAGGATCCTGGTGCGACCTCGGCCTGGCTGCTGGTGCTGAGCGCAGCGGAGGTCGTCTGCCTGGACGCAGCGCCTGGGTCGTTTTTCCAACAAGGCGAACAGAGAGAGGAGGCGGAGGGATGGGAAAATTGATTGCTGCGATCGACCAGGGCACGACCAGCACGCGCTGCATGATCTTCAACCTGCGCGGCGAGATCGTCGGCGCCAGCCAGCGCGAACACCGTCAGATCTTTCCGAAAGCCGGCTGGGTCGAACACGACCCGCTGGAAATCTGGCAGCAGACCCAGCGGGTGGTCGCCGAAGCGGTGGCCAAGCTGGGCGGGACCGGTCGCGACCTGGCGGCGGTGGGCATCACCAACCAGCGCGAGACCACCGTGGTCTGGAACCGCCGCACCGGCCGCCCCTACCACAACGCGCTGGTCTGGCAGGACACCCGCACCGACCGGCTCTGTGCAGAACTGGCGGGGGAGGCTGGCCCCGACCGGTTTCGGACCCGTGTCGGGCTGCCGCTCTCGATCTACTTTGCCGGCCCCAAGCTGCGCTGGCTGCTCGACCACGTGCCAGGGCTGCGGGCAGATGCCGAACGGGGCGAAGCGCTCTTTGGCACGGTCGACAGCTGGCTGGTCTGGAACCTGACCGGCGGGGCGGACGGCGGCGTGCACATCACCGACCGAACCAACGCCTCACGCACCATGTTGATGGGCCTCGAGAGCGGCCAGTGGGACGAGACAATGTTGGAGGTCATGGGCGTGCCCCGGGCGATGTTGCCTGCGATCCGGCCTTCGAGCGACCCCAATCTGTACGGCCACACGCTGCCCGAGGGCCCTTTTGGGGCCCGCATTCCGATCTGTGGGGTGCTCGGCGACCAGCAGGCCGCTACCGTCGGGCAGACCTGTTTTGCGGCGGGAGAAGCCAAAAACACCTACGGCACCGGCTGCTTCATGTTGCTCAACACCGGCACCGAGATCGTGCACTCCCGCCACGGCCTGCTGACGACCGTCTGCTATCAGTTCGGCGACGCGCCGATCGTCTACGCGCTCGAAGGGTCGATCGCCGTGACCGGCTCGCTGGTGCAGTGGCTGCGCGACAACTTGCACCTGATCGACTCGGCCGCCGAGATCGAGAACCTGGCCTATACGGTGGAAGACAACGGCGGCGTCTATTTTGTGCCGGCCTTTTCGGGGCTGTACGCCCCCTACTGGCGCAGCGATGCACGCGGGGTGATCGTGGGCCTGACCCGTTTTGCCAACCGCGGCCACATTGCCCGGGCCGCGCTGGAAGCGACTGCATTTCAGACGCGCGAGGTGTTGGACGCCATGTACCAGGATTCTGGGGTCGCGCTGCAGGCGCTGAAGGTGGATGGCGGCATGGTGCGCAACGAGCTGCTGATGCAGTTTCAGGCAGATGTGCTCGGGGTGCCGGTTGTCCGCCCGCGTGTCAGCGAGACGACTGCGCTGGGCGCCGCCTATGCGGCGGGGCTGGCCGTGGGCTTCTGGCGCAGCACCGACGAACTGCGCGCCAACTGGGGCGTCGACAAGAGCTGGACGCCGATGCCGGCTTCACCGGCCCACAGCACACTCTATGCCCGTTGGAAAAAAGCGGTGACGCGCACCTTTGACTGGGTGGAAGAAGCGTAAGTTTTGGAGCAGCAGGGGCCCGCAAAGCCAAAGGGGAAAACGGCATGAAACAGATGACAGCCGATCTGCTGGTGATCGGAGGGGGGTCCACGGGGACGGGGGTGGCGTGGGATGCGGCGCTGCGCGGGCTGCGTGTGGTGCTGGTCGAAAGGCGCGACCTGACCCACGGCACGACCGGGCGCTACCATGGGCTGCTGCACAGCGGCGGCCGGTATGCGGTCAAGGATCCGCAGAGTGCGCTCGAATGTATCGAGGAAAACCGAATTTTGCGCCGCACCCACACCCACTGTATCGAAGATACCAGCGGCTTTTTTGTGGTGACCCCGGAGGACGAAAGCGACTACCCCGCCCGTTTCCAGGCCGCCTGTGCCAAGGTCGGCATCCCTTGCACGGAGGTTCCGCTCCGGGAAGCGTTTCGCCGAGAGCCGCTGCTCAACCCGCGCATCAGCCGTGTCTTCGAGGTGCCCGACGGGGCAGCGGACAGTTTTTTGGCCACCCACGCCACCGCCCAGGCAGCGCGCCAGGCTGGCGCCCAGATCCTGGTCTATCACGAGGTGGTGGCGCTGTTGACCGCCGGGGGAGAGGGGGATCGCCGCGTGGTGGGTGCGCAGGTGCGCGATGTTGTGCGCGACGAACTGATCCGCATCGAAGCCAGCATCACGGTCAACGCAGGCGGTGCCTGGGCGGGCAAACTGGCTGCGACCGCTGGAATTCCGGTCCGGGTCATCCCTGGCAAGGGGGTGATGGTGGCGGTCAACCACCGGCTGGTCAACACCGTCGTCAACCGCTGCAAAATGCCTGCGGACGGTGACATCCTGGTTCCGGTACACACCGTGGCGATCATCGGCACCACCGACGAACGGGTGGCGGACCCGGAGCGGTTTGGCATCGAGCCGTGGGAAGTGGCGTTGATGTTGAGCGAGGGGGACAAGCTGGTGCCCGGCCTGAGCCGGGCGCGCATCCTGCGGGCCTGGGCGGGGGTGCGTCCGCTCTACCAGGAAGGGTACAGCGGCGACAGCCGCGACGTCACTCGTGCGCTGGCGCTGCTCGACCACCGGCAGCGCGACGGTGTCTCCGGGTTTTTGACCATCACCGGCGGCAAATGGACCACCTTTCGGCTGATGGCCGAGAAGACCGTAGACAAGGCGTGCGCCCAGCTGGGCGTCGACCGCGCCTGTCAGACGGCCAGCACCCCGGTCCCGGGCGTCGAGCAGGGGCACTACTGGCTGGGGCATCGGCTGCACGAGGTGGAAGAGGCACAGATCCAAGGCGATCTGGTCTGCGAGTGCGAGCTGGTCACCCGCGCGATGGTCGAGCAGGCGGCGGTCAACAACCCCACCGTCACCCTCGACGACCTGCGCCGCGATGTGCGGCTGGGGATGGGGCCCTGCCAGGGGGGCTTCTGCACCTTTCGGGCGGCTGGGATCTTGCAGGAGCTGCGTGCTGCGCCGGGGGCAGCCGAGAGCGCAGAGGCAGAGTGGTCGGTCGCCTACCTGCATTCCCCACGCCACCATCTACAGCATCGGCCGGTCACCCTTGCTCCGTCCCACAAGGCGCTGGACAACCCCAATCTGCTGCTGCGCGATTTTTTGCAGGAGCGGTGGCGGGGGCTCACCCCGGTGTTGTGGGGGCGCCAGCTCAAACAGGAACGGCTGGACGAGCTGATTTACCTGGGGATCATGAACATCGACCACCTGCCGCCCGACAGCGACCGCAGCCCGCTGACCGAGTTCTGGCAGCAGGGTGCCCAGGAAGGAGAGGTGAGCGATGGTTGACCTTTTGGTTGTCGGGGCTGGGCTGACCGGGTTGGCCGCCGCCCTGCGGGCAAGCGAGCTGGGGTTGAAGGTCAAAGTGATCGCCAAAGGGCATGGTGCCCTGTACTGGAGCAGTGGTTCGATCGACGTGCTGGGCTACGTCGACAGCACCCAGCCGGCGGTCGAGCGTCCTTGGGAGCGGATCGCCGACCTGGGGGCCGAGCACCCGTACCGGCGGTTGGGGGCCGAGCGGGTGCGCCGGGCAGTGGAATGGTTTGCCGGGCAGGAAGGTGTGCGGTCGCTGGGCTATGCGGGCAACGCGGCGCACAACCAGCTGCTGCCGACCCCGGCGGGGGCCTGGCGCCCGACCTATCTGGCACCGGCCGGGCAGCGGGCTGGGGAGCGGGCCGATCTGCGTCCGCTGGTGGTGGTCGGCCTGCAGGGGATGCGGGATTTCTACCCTCACCTGATCGCCCGCAACCTGCAGCTGCAAGGCCAGACGGTGCGGGCTGTGCAGATTCCGTGGAGCGTGGTCAGCGAGCAGCGCGACCGCAACACGGCCCAACTGGCCGAGTGTCTCGACGACCCCCAGACCCAACAGCGGCTGGCCGGCGCGCTCCAGCTGGTGGTCCAGCCCGGCGAGCGGGTCGGTTTGCCGGCGATTTTGGGCCGACATGCCCACCCGGCGGTGCTGGCGCTGCTGGGCGAGCAGTTGGGGAGCCCGGTCTTCGAGATTCCCACCCTGCCGCCCAACGTGCCCGGCATTCGGCTGGCGGCTGTGCTGCGCCAGCAGCTGCAGCAGCGCGGGGTGCGGGTCGAGATCGGGATGGAAGGGGTCGGCTTTCGGGCGCAGGCAGGGGAAATTCAGTGGGTGGAAAGTGCGACCAGCGCCCGTCCGTTGGTGCACCGGGCGCGGGCTTTTTTGCTGGCCACCGGCGGGGTATTGGGGGGCGGTTTCGACAGCGACCACACGGGCCGTTTTTGGGAAACCCTCTTCGACCTGCCCCTGACCGTGCCCCAGGAGCGCCAGCATTGGTTTCGCCCCCACTTTTTGGACCCGCGCGGCCAGCCGGCCCTGCACGGGGGGGTGGCGGTCGACGTGCACGGGCAGCCGGTCGACGCACAGGGGCGGGTGGTGTACACCAACCTCTGGGCTGCCGGCAGCGTGCTGGCGGGCACCGACCCGGTGTTGGAACGCAGCATGGAGGGGGTGGCGCTGGCCAGCGCAGTGGCCGCAGCGGAGCGGATCGCTGGGTTGTAGGCGGCAGGAACTCAGCTTAGAACCCTCGCGTGAAAAGAGAATCTTCTTCACGCATGGCTTGGTTCAAATATGTGCTCACCCAGACCAGCGGCGCATTCCAGTTGATCGCCACTTCATTGGTGGACCAGCTGCCCGTTAAGTCTACATAACGACGAGACGGTCCTGCATCGAAATTCAATCTTTCCAGTGCCGTTGGGTCGCTTGGCGCAGCGTTAGGTCCACCGGCAACAACACCGGGCGGCGGGGAACCCGCACCTGCATCGTTGGCCCAAGCTCGGTGATGGGGATGCGCCATAGCATTCTGTCCGTAGCCAGAGATATAGCTGAATGCCAGCGGGTTGTGACCCAACAGATAGTCCATGCTGCGGGTCATTCCGTACAGATAGCGTTTGTCTCCTGTGCTGTCGGAGGCGTACCCCAGAACAATTGCGTTGTTCAGGATGTCGCTGTTTGAACCCCATTCATACGTCGTGATTGAAACACCGTAGCCTTCGGCGGCGATAGTGGCGAGATACGCGTCGGCGGTCAGCACGATTTGTTCAAGCAGGGGTTTGACTTCCGGTATTTCAACAGCATGCAGCACCAGCGACAGCGCGCCAAGTGTGGCGGTATTGTCCCAACGCATTGCCCGAAAGCGTCCCAAACCGGCAAAATTGGTGAGATACGGCGTCGTCTGCATATTTTCCAAATAGTGCGTGTCGCCCGTTGTGATGTACAACTCTGCCGCTGCCCAGAACAGTTCATCCTGAAGATTGGAATCGCCATACGTGCCACCGCCGTTTGCGTTGACCGCGTACAGCACTGGATTCATTTGAGCGGCTAAAAATGCTGTTGTTGCGGCATCCAGACAGCGATCTGCAAACACCTCGTCAATGCCGCGCCAGACGCGCGAACATTGTGCCGCAGTTGCGGCGAGGTTATACGTTGCTGCAGTTGACGGTGGAAAGACAAAGCGCAGCGTGTTATCCAATTCGACTGGGGGCAGCAGCGGTATCACATCCCATTCGAGACTGTGCAGCTTGTGATGTACCATCCCTTCTAGCGGCTCTCCGGCAGGAACTTGCATAGACAACAGCCATTCCATTTCCCACCGGGCTTCATCAAGCAAGTCGGACACACCATTGCCGCTTTCGGGGATGTTGAGACTTGCATCTGGGAAAGATTCCGGCAGGCGCTCGTACAAGTTCAGCAGTGTCCACAAACTGATGCCCCCGTTAACAACATACTTGCCATAGTCTCCGGCATCATACCAACCACCCGCTGCATCTAACGTGTAATCACACCCGTCCCAAACATTCCCATCCATATCTGTTCCGGCAAAGCAGGTGATGCCATCATCGGTGATATGTCCGGCAGAACGCGCATGTGCTCCTGCATACTGCGAAAGCAGTTTGATTCCGCTCCGATTGAGGTAGAAATAGCGCAGCGCATCCACAGAAAGTGTGTTGTAGAGGTCGGTCCCGATAGTGAACGGTGCGCTCACCCTGTCAAAAATTATCATGCGATACGTGCCGGCTGTGTTGAAAGCGGAAAAGTCTGCAATTTGCAGCGTATCGCCCGATGCCGTATCTTCCACCGGTCTGCCCGTCGAACCTGCATACACCATTTTGCCAGTCTTGTCATCTACCAATACCCATCCCGTGCGGAATGTGCCGCGATTGGCAAGCGCAGCGATATGCGGTGCGCCGGGGAAATAGCCGACTTGGTTGATGCTGACATTTTGAACAGGCGGCGGAGCTTCGTTGGCGACCGCGCGTTCCGGTGCGCCGGGAACCGCCGTGTTCCCGACCTCATAGAACATCCCGAACCCGAACAAGCTCGGATTTAGATGGCTTTGATCGTTGGTGTCGGCATTCGACCAGATCAGCTTGACATCCCGATCACCGCCAGACGACCCGTTTGCGTGAGCTTGGAAACCGATCACGCTTCCTTGCTCCACCGCCACACCGTCGGGGATCGGTACAGCCGCTTCAAAGCCCCAACCATCGGCGGTACGGAAAACATAAGCAGAAACGTGCGCTTGACTCGCATTCACGCCAGTCATGACCAGCGCAGTCGGATCCGGATTGCCGATATTGCCGGGATTGATATTGATCTGGAACACATTGTCCCCGTAGCCAGTGCGTGCGAGGTCACCAGAGAAATTGAAGTAGAACTCCAGCGAATCTTCGTTCCAGAAGTCCTGCCCGTGTTCACCTGTGACGATCGTCGCATCTGGCATGACCATATACAGGTAGACGTTTTCCCCATCTGATGCCAACGAGAACTGAACAGACCCATTTTCTGCTGGATCAAGGGAAGTCATCGTGCCTTTTGTCACCACCTCAAAGGGGATGCCATTCCAGTCACTCAGGCTGCCATCCACCGTGATCGACACGGGGTACGGAATATACGCGACTTCGCCGGGAATACAGGCAAGAACATCGTCTGCGTGGATAGTCTCGCTTTCGGCAGACGGCAGTGCGACGACTGGCACGGCGGTGGGCGCGCACTCTACCGCAAGCTCAAGCCACATCGCAGAATCTGACACATCTGCATCACTCAATCTGTAATTGTAGGGAAACAGCGGCGCGGTGTAGCCTTCAACCGGCAGTTGTTCGATCATTGACAGCGTTGGGTCTTGATAGGGCAGCGTCTCCGTGCGAACGGTCATGCCAACCTCTAACAGCACGAGAATCATCAGCGAAACCAACCGATCTTTCATGAAATCATGCCATTTCAAAATCAGATTTCAGCACAGCCCATAGCCCATTCGGAACAGCGGTTGCTCATTTACTTTAGTTTCTGGTAAAAGTTGCACAACAGCAAAAAGAAAATGACAAACG
>JAPLGY010000119.1 GCA_026389955.1 Caldilinea sp.
GGGGCAGCCTCAGCGGGGACAGCCTCAGCGGGGACGGCCTCAGCGGGGGCAGCCTCAGCGGGGACAGCCTCAGTGGGGGCAGCGAGCAGATTTTCGGGGAGTGTGGCTGTCGGGGGGACGTCAGCTGCTGTTTGCTGCCACCTGGCGATCTGGTTCTGGACAGCTGCCAACCCGTTGGCCAGGAGCGCGCCGTACTGGGTGATGCCCCACCAGAGCAGGGCCACCAACAAAAGTGCGCCGAGTGCAGCGCCGATCGGCAGCAGGTTGATCGGCGTTGTAGACTCCAGCTGGGTGTCATCTTCGTGAAGCGCAACATCTTTTGGGCGGTAATCGACCTGTCGTTCTGGCGGCAGGGCTGAGGCGGCGCTTGTGTTGGCCAGCGCCACAGAGAGCGTCTCATCGGCCAGTGCACGACGGCGCTCGATCATTTCGGTCGGTTCGAGGCCCAGGTAGGTCGAGTAGTTGCGCAAAAAACCGCGGCCGACGACCTCCCCGGGCAGCAGGTTCCACTCGTCGGATTCGAGCGCGGCCAGGTACTTCTGCCGAATCCGGGTAGCGACCTCGGCTTCGGCCAGGGTCACCCCCATGGCTTCGCGGCGCTCACGCAGAACTGGCCCGATCTGCGGGCCGGTGACCTGGGTATTTGAACGGCTCGGCCGTCCCCATTCGACTTTCATCGATGTATCCGAACTGGTTGTCTTTCTGAGATTGGCTGTATTGGTTGTATTGGCGGTCGGCATTTTTCCTATACAATTCATCGCCGCTCCTTTTGGGCGAGCGGGCAAAGTTTTCCTTCCCTCTGGCACCTTTGTGCTGTGCCAGAGCGCCACTTTCTGTAAAGTCTAGCCTGCCCCCTCCCCTTTGTCAATTTTGTTGGAGGATAGGGGGGGGCATCGCTCTTCAAGAAACGCAGGCTGGCTGTCGATGGTTCCCCACGCCAGCATCCTGGGCCGTCGATCCGAGGCCTGACCAGTTGTCCTGTTGTGGGCTTGCCTGTGGTATACTGGCTCTTATGCAAGAGCAGCCTTGGTTTGGATCCGATTGGATCAAACTGTTTGTACCGGTCGGGCGCAACATGGGCGGTCTTCCCAACCTTCGCTAGCCCGCGTCGGCTGTCACGCGGGCGTAACTCCACGTTGTGTTTCCAATCCCATATGTGCGGCAGAGGAACCTGCTGCTTTCCCCGGCCAAACGACGCTACTTTCCTGAAGAATTTAGACCCGAGGAATTTGATGTCAGCAAACAGATACAACCCAGCCGAAATTGAGCACAAGTGGCAGCAGATCTGGGAAGAAGAGCGGCTGTATCGGAGCGATGTGAATCCAGAGCAGCCCAAATGGTACGCGCTCACCATGCTTCCCTATCCGTCGGGGGACCTGCACACCGGCCACTGGTATGCCTACACCCCCAGCGATGCGGCTGCCCGTTTCCGGCGGATGAACGGCTACAATGTGTTTTTCCCGATCGGCTTCGATGCTTTTGGTCTGCCCGCCGAGAATGCCGCCATCAAACATGGTGCCCATCCAGCCCGCTGGACCTTTGCCAATATCGAACGAATGCGTGGCCAGCTGCGTCGCATGGGAGCGATGTGGGTGTGGGAGCATGAGGCGGTCAGCTGTGACCCCGAGTACTACAAATGGTCGCAGTGGTTTTTTCGCAAATTCTACGATGCGGGCCTGGCCTACCGGGAGTATGCTCCGGTGGATTTCTGTCCGACCTGCAACACGACGCTGGCGCGCGAACAGGTCTGGGGGGACGATCGTCACTGTGAACGGTGTGGGACCCCGGTCATCAAAAAAGATCTGGAGCAGTGGAAATTTCGCATCACGCGGTACGCCGACGAGCTGCTCGACGGGCTCGCCCAGATTGAGTGGCCTGAGCGGGTCAAAACCATGCAGACCCACTGGATCGGGCGCAGTGTTGGGGCCGAGGTCCTCTTCCGCACCGAGAGCGGGGAGGTGTTGGAGATCTTTACCACCCGCCCCGACACCCTGTGGGGAGCGACCTTCATGGTGTTGGCACCCGAACACCCGCTGGTGGCGTCGATCACCTCTGCAGCGCAGCGGGCTGCGGTCGCCGCCTACCAGGAGCAGGCGGCACGTATGGACGAGATCCAGCGTGGGGCCGCCGACAAGGAGAAGAGCGGTGTCTTCACCGGCGGCTATGCGATCAACCCGGTCAACGGCGAACGGATTCCGATCTGGATCGCCGACTATGTGATGATGGGCTATGGCACAGGGGCCATCATGGCAGTGCCTGCCCACGACAGCCGTGACTTTGCCTTCGCCAGCCACTATGGGCTGGAGATTCGTCGGGTGATCACTGGCCCCGACGGCGCCTGCGGCCCGCTCGAAGCTGCCTACGACGCCAAGGAGGAGGGCGAACTGATCCAGTCGGGCCCCTTCGACGGCACGCCGGTGCGTGGGGCGGTGGAGCGGGTGATCGAGTGGTTGGAGGCCAACGAACTGGGGCGGGGCGCTGTCAACTACCGCCTGCGCGACTGGCTGATCAGCCGCCAACGGATGTGGGGGGCACCGATCCCGATTCTTTACTGTCCAAACTGTGGTGTGCTCCCTGTGCCTTACGAAGACCTGCCTGTGCTGTTGCCCGACGACGCCGAGTTCAAACCGACCGGCGAAAGCCCGCTCCGATCGCACGCCAGTTTTCGCAACGTGGCTTGCCCTGAATGTGGTGGCCCCGCCGAGCGAGAGACAGACACCATGGACACCTTCATGTGTTCAAGCTGGTACCAGTATGCCTATCTTTCGCCTTACTGGAAACGTGGGGAGCCGCTGCGCGCGCAAGACCACCCTTGGGACAGGGCAGCCGGTGCC
>JAPLGY010000638.1 GCA_026389955.1 Caldilinea sp.
GGTTGGCAGATTGGTGCGCACTGGCACAGAGCGGATTGCACGCCGCTGCGCCCCGGCCTGGATCAAAGTTTCCAGGGTATAGGAGTATGAGCTGAGCACCAGGGTGTGCAGCGCAGCTTCACGCGTCAGCGCTCGAAAGCCGCTGGTGGCGTCGGGCACGGGGAGTCCTGCAGCCTGTGAGATGACCCAGCTGCCCAGCCGCTGCAGCAGCCGCTTGACCGGCGAAAAGTGTTCGATCTGGCCTACTCCCCGGTCGCCGATCACCAATTCTGCCTGGCCAGCGACGATCGGGGCGACGAGCAGGGCGATATCAGCGCCTGCGTACTGGTTGTCGGCGTCGGTGTTGACGACAATGTCGGCGCCCAGGCGCAGGCTGTGGTCGAGGCCGGTCATGAAGGCGCGGGCCAACCCAAGGTTGTGGGGGTGGCGCACGACATGGTGGATGCCCAGCTCGTGGGCCACTCTGCTGGTGCCATCGGTGCTGCCGTCGTCGATCACGAGCAGTTCGAGGCTGTCGATGCCGGGCAAGCTGGTCGGCAGATCGGCCACGGTAGAACGCAAGGTTTGGGCTTCGTTATAGCAAGGAATTTGGATGATGCATTTCAAGCGAGCTTCGCTCCACAGGTTAGCGTCGGCTGTCGTCGCCCGGCTTTTTGCCGCCAAACCAGCCCCCTAGAAACATCTGACGGAGGGTCCCTGGGCCTTCTGGGGGAGCTGTCTGCGGTGCTGCGGTGGGCTCCCACGAATGGCGCAGCGCCTGGCTCTCCCAGCGCAGGCGGGTCTCCTCGGCTGCGGTGAGCGCCGTCTGCAAAGGCGCTTCGCTTGCAGCGGGCGGGTCGGTGTTGAGCCAGCCGCGCCAGCAGGTCAGCGCGGCGATCAGCTGGTCCAGCCTTTCTGCGACGTTGGCTTGATTGGCGCGTATCTCAGCGTACAAGCCGGCGGCACTGCGGTCAAACTGCGTGGTGCGTGCGAAGGCCATACCGGCCAGCCGTTGGCTTTCTGTCCAGCCAGGCGCTGTGGCGGCCATCTGCAGCAGAGCCGCTCCCAACAGCTGCGGCAGGCTGTCGACCGCTGCGGCAATCCCGTCGTGCTCCTCCGGGTCGACAAAGAGGGGCTGGGTGCCAGCATTTTCGGCAAAATTGCTGGCCAGCTGCAGCGCGGCAGGGGGGGTCTGTGGGTCTGCTGCCAGACAAAAGATTGCCTGGTCCAGCAGTGCTGCCTGCGGGCGCAGATCTGCCCCGACGCCGTTCAGCACAATCCTGCCTGCGACGGCGTTGGGGTGGCCCGCCAGGGTTGTGGCGAACAGATCGAGCACTGGGCGCAGCACGCCGGTGAGCACCAGCACCATGGTGGAAGGCGGCAGATCGTCCCGCAGCAGCGCCAGCGTCTCGGCGACGCCGTCGAGCGGCATGGCCAGCACAACCATGGCGGCCCCTTCACAGGCTTTGAAGAGATTCCACTCGACCCGGTGGAGCGCGTTGGCTTTGCGCGCTGCCTGCGCCGTGGAAGGATCTTTGTCGTGCCCCACGATCTCCAGCGCAACCCCATTTTTCATCAGCGCCAGCCCCAGGCTGGTGCCGGTCAGTCCAAGTCCGATCAGGGTAAGCCGTGGGTTGGCCATGCTCTGCATCCTTTCCTCTCTCAGGGAGTCAATTTTGGCTGTCTGCTCTTTGCAGCCTCTCCAGCAGCAGCAGCCAGTCCGCCGGGCCCGCCGCCAATCTGGACTGGTGTTGTTCGATCAGCCAGCAGGTGAGCGCACTGCAGCCTGCTGCTTGCGCCCAGCGTGCGCCGATGGCAGGGTGCTGGAGATGGACATACAGCGCATAGCGCACCCTGCCCGCAGGCCGTGCGTCCTCCAGACGGAGGAGCCAGCCCGGCGCCACTGCTTCCAGCAGGACAAGCGGGCCGCGCAGCCAGAAGCCCAGATAGGCGCCGGCGTCGGCAGCCGCCACCTTGCCTACATCGTGAAGCAACGCCGCCGCAGCCAGATCCTGGACGACCGAACCCTGTCTGTGCAGCGTAGAGAGCACCGCCAGGCTGTGAGCACGTGCGTCGGCCGGCATTCGACGAAAGAGCGCCAGCTGCTCCGGCGACAGCACAGCCTCTGCCAGGCCTTCGTCTGCTTTGCCCAGCAGCGACCATGCCCCATTCCAAAACTGGCGAACACGATAAAACCACCGCCAGCGAAACATCCGCTGGCGGAACGCCGCCGAGAAACCTGCGCCAGGGTCAGCCATCAAAAAACCGATCCCAGCGGTCAGTTTCCGGTCATCAGGCGCAGCAGATCCAGAAGCGCGCGGGTCGGGGTCCGAATCAGCTGCGGCATCAAAAAGATGACGACAAAAAGCAGCAGCATCCCGTACTGCTGCAAAAAAAGCTGCAGCCGCAGCTGTTTGCGGGGCAGCAGCGCAAACAACACGTGTGACCCGTCCAAAGGGGGGATCGGCAGCAGATTGAACACAAACAGCGAGACGTTGATTTGGGCGAAAGCCTCCAAAAAAAAGACCAGCCACTGGGTGCTTCACGCCCAGTGCACAAGCCAGAGGCTGAGCAGCGCCAACAACAGATTGCTCACCGGGCCAGCGATGGCCACCTGGATCACCCCGCGACGCAGGTCGACGGTGATGTTGCGAGGATTCCACTGCACCGGTCTGGCCCAGCCGAAGCCAGCCAGCAGGAGCAGCAACGCGCCGATCGGATCGAGATGGCGCAGCGGGTTCAAGGTGTAACGCCCCTGGAGTCGCGGCGTTGGATCGCCCAAAGAGACCGCCATGAAGGCATGGGCAAACTCGTGCACAGGCAGCGCCACCAGCAAGCAGCTGGCCGCAGCCAGCAGCCAGACAGGGTTGTTCCAGCGCCCGCCTCCGCCTAAAGAGACAAGCAACCCCATGACGACCAGCAGACCGAGCACGCCGATAAAAATTTTCTGACCCTGGGTCAGCGTCTTCCATCGATAACGCAGTGAATCG
>JAPLGY010000130.1:0-2576 GCA_026389955.1 Caldilinea sp.
AGACTGTGGCTATGTTGTCGAATGCAAACAATGTGCGATCCCCCTCACCTACCATACCCAAAACGGGAACACCCCGGAACGGCTCGTCTGCCATCACTGCAGCCGCACCCTTCCCGTTCCAGCAGAGTGCCCAGCCTGCCAGAGCAAACGCATTCGTTTTTTCGGGGCAGGAACCGAACGTCTGGTGACAGCCGTTCAAGAGATTCTGCCCGCTGCCCGCATTCTGCGCTGGGATGCCGATACAACCAGCCGTAAAGGCAGCCACGAAGCGCTCCTGCACGCCTTTGCCGAGCAACAGGCAGATGTTTTGATCGGGACGCAGATGATCGCCAAGGGGCTGGACCTGCCGCTGGTCACCTTGGTAGGTGTTGTTGCAGCCGATCTTGGGCTTTTTTTACCCGATTTTCGCAGCGGCGAACGAACCTTTCAGCTGTTGACACAAGTCGCCGGCCGGGCCGGCCGCAGCGAACGCGGGGGACGCGTGATCGTACAGAGCTATCGCCCCGACCACTATGTCGTCCAAGCTGCCGCCCGCCACGACTATACCGGCTTTTTTGCACGCGAACTGGCCTTTCGAAGCGAACATGGCTATCCACCCCTCCGCCGACTGGCCCGTCTGCTCATGCGAGATGCCCGACTCGAACGGGTTCGCCAAGAGACCCGCCGGATGGCCGAACTCCTCCGCCAACGACTGACAGCCCTGGGGCTTGCGGAAACTGCCGACGTGTTGGGCCCAGCCCCCGCTTTCTTTGAACGCCACCGAGGCCACTATCGCTGGCAGCTGCTGCTGCGCGCCCCAGACCCCGCCACTGTGCTGCGAGGGCTCGAGATCCCCCTGGGCTGGCATGTGGACATCGACCCGCTCTCCATTCTTTGACAGCAATCGCCCTTTCCAGTACAGTGGAAAAACCTATGGACAGAAACAACAGGATGCAGAAATCCAGGACGGCTGTCAACCAGCCTGCCCGCTGGCTCAGCCTCAAAGAGGCAAGCGATTTTCTAGGGGTCCATTTTACAACGTAGCGCGGGTGGGCAGATCAAGGTGAAATTCCTGTGCTGCGCACGCCGGGCGGACACCGCCGTTTCAGCTTGAACGACCTGCGCCGCTTTCTGACGGAGCGGGCGCGGCCGTTGCCCTCCGCCAACGCCACAACGCTGCTCGAGGCAGCCGTCACACGCGTCCGCTTCGAGCTGCAACGCAGCGACCTGCCAGAACAGACCTGGCATCGGTCCGCCCAGCTGAGCGCCGACCAGACCCGACGTGAACGAGGCCGCATGCTCTTTGCGCTGGCCATCTCCTATGTGATGAAGCCGCCACAGCGGGCCCATCTAGCCGAAGCTGCCTACGAACTGGGACGCCAGTACGGCGTCGACGCAGCCTCGACCGGAATACCGCTGGCAGAAACCGGACGTGCCGTGCAGTTTTTCCGCCACCAGCTGATTGAAGCAGTCCGCACCAGCAACCGCACCACCCCTGACAACGACGACCTCCAGGTAGAACGCCTGCTCAACCATTTTCTGGATGAAGTGCTCTATGCCGTGCTCGACGGCTACACCCTCGGCGGAAACAGCCCGCCCCACCAACCGAACCATGCGCAGTAGGTACGGCTACCCCACCACATCCCGCCGCATCAGAATCGTCAGGAACCCGCCGTTTTTGAACGCTTGCAATCGTGCCTCTACCCTGTTATAATGCGGTCACGACAAACAAGGAAAAAACGATCTCAGCTGATGGCGTTGCTTGAAACTACTGTCAGTCCGATCGTTTAATCAATTTTTTACAGTTTTTGCGAATGGCGAAAGATGCAGTATACTGCTGTAGATTTCCCATCACGAGGACTGTGCAAAGTCCAAAAATATATTCCACGATTTTGACAAAGGGAGGTTTCTATGTTGAACCGGAGAATTTGGGTTGGAGCACTGGTAGCTCTGCTGATGATGTCGGTCCTGGCCGGCTGTGCTGTAGGCGATGTGGCAGCGCCCGACCGTGAAGTGCCCATCAGCGTCGACGCAGCACTGGAAGGACAGAATGCTGGCCTGGCTGGTCTGATGAGCGGCCAGGTGACCTGGAGCGAAGCCCAGCTGAGCAGCTTCCTCACCGAGCTTCTGCGCCAGAACACAGGCCCGAACCAACCGATCGACGCCATCACCGTCTGGCTGGAGCCGGACAACCATCTGCATGCCCGTATCGCCATGAAAGAAGGCGTACTGCTGGGCGGCAACAATGTCGACGTCATGGGCACCGTCACGATCGAAAACAACCAGGTGGCGGTTAACCTGACTTCGGCTGGCGCCAATGGCTTGAGTGTCAGTGGCCCGCTCATGGACCTGGTCAGCAGCTACATCAACGGTGCGTTGGGTGGCTTTGGCGTCGCCGCTTCTGTCACGACCGACACAGGCAGCATCACGATTTCGATCGGTGGCTGATTGCGCTGCCTCTCCGAACAACTGAATACTCTGGTTTTGTAGCCTGCAAACAGTGCCCGCCCGGCCAGGGTTGCAGCCCCCAAAGCCAACTCGAAAGCCCGGAATCCATTCGCTGACCCGGGCTTTCGTTTCTGTGCACACTGCGGCTC
>JAPLGY010000130.1:2601-4088 GCA_026389955.1 Caldilinea sp.
ACTCCATTGAACGGCCCACCCTCCTTTTGGATGTGGCGCGCGCCCGACGCAACATCACACGTATGGCTGAAAAAGCGCGCCGCAACCAGCTTCATTTTCGTCCCCATTTCAAGACCCACCAGTCTGCCGCTGTGGGAGAGTGGTTCCTGGAGGCCGGCGTCACTGCCGCTACGGTCTCTTCGCTGGAAATGGCCCACTACTTCGCCGAACATGGCTGGAGCGATCTGACCGTCGCCTTTCCAGCCAATCTGCGCCAGATCGACCTGATCAACACGCTGGCCAGGCGTGTGCACCTCCACCTGCTGGTCGAGCACCCCGTCACAGCCCAATTTCTGGCCGCTCATCTGACAGCTCCGGCTGGCGTCTGGATTGAAGTGGATGCCGGCTACACGCGCAGCGGGCTCAGCTGGAACGACCGCGCACAGCTGACCGCACTGGCCAAGACACTTGCCGACTGCCCCACCCTCTCTTTGCACGGCCTGCTGACCCATGCCGGAAACACCTACGCGGCCCGTTCCCCCGATGAACTCGCTACAGCCTACCACACCACCGTCGACCGGCTCAACGATGCCCGCAACTGGCTGGCAGCACAGGGCTTTGGGGGGCTTAAAATTTCGATCGGAGATACCCCTGCCTGCAGCGTGCTCGACGATCTCGGGGCTGTCGACGAGATCCGGCCAGGCAATTTCGTTTTCTACGACTGGATGCAGGTCGAAATCGGCGCCTGCCACGCCGACGACGTCGCCACCGTGGTGGCCTGCCCCGTGGTCTCCATCCACCCCGAACGCAACGATCTGATCCTCTACGGCGGTGCCGTCCATCTCTCCAAAGAGAGCCTGATCCGCCGCAATGGACACACGACCTTTGGGGCTGTGGTGCTGCTGACCGAACAAGGCTGGAGTGCCCCGCTGGAAGATGTCTGGGTCCGCTCTGTTTCTCAAGAGCATGGTGTTGTTCACGCCGCAGGAGCTGCCTTTGCCGCGTTGGTCAATACAGCAAAGGTGGGCGGACTGCTCGGCGTCCTCCCTGTCCATTCCTGCCTGACCGCCGATCTCTTCAAGCAATACCGTACTTTGGATGGCCAGCTCCTGTCGATGACACCGATTCCCTGTGCGTCGGGGTGACCCACTCTGGTTTGCATCCCAAGTACCAGTCGATTTGACCTTTTTTACAATCTGATGCTATAGTCTCTTTTCGTGGGTATTCCAAACTCACCGGCGCGTATCAAGTTTCGCAGAACTGCGATCTAAGTAAAATTGGAGGGACGTTTGCCGACCATCAACCAACTGGTCCGCAAGGGCCGCAGAGACGTGGCAAAAAAAGAAAAGGCACCGGCACTGCGCTTCACACAGAACACATTGACCGGCCGGACCAGGCGTATGAAGCTGGGCAACCCACAAAAGCGCGGTGTCTGCACCCAGGTGCGCACCACAACCCCCAAAAAACCAAACTCTGCGTTGCGCAAGGTGGCGCGCGTGCGTCTTTCC
>JAPLGY010000685.1 GCA_026389955.1 Caldilinea sp.
GGCGACCATCTGCTGGCCCGCCTGGCCCAGTATGTGCTGGTCGGTGCTCTCCTCGGCTATACAGTGGTCGTCACCTGGCAGTCGATCCTGGCATCGCCCTGGGTCGCCGCGCTGCACGCTGCGCCCTGGACACCGCGCTGGCAGTGGGTCCCCGCAGCAGGCGCAGCCCTCCTGGCAGTGGCAGGTCTAGGCCGCATCCTGGCCCAGTCTGGCCTGCGCCCGCCCGCCCGCCGCTGGCTGGAAGCGCTGCGCCTGCTCGGGGCTCTGCCAGCCCTGGGCCTGGCTGCTGCGGCCGCCGCACTGGCCCTGACCGGCTCGATTCAAGGAACGCTGGGCCCCCAGTTCCTGCACGCAGCCCAGAATGGCCTGGCCTGGGGAGCTCCCTGGGCGACGCTGGCCAGCAACTTTGTCGCCCTGCTGCTGACTGCCGCTGCCCTGGTTGCCCTGGTCACGGACCCTGCACAACATCTGACCGGTCAGCCAGCCTGGGCCCAGCGTCTGCTGCGCGGCTGGATCTGGCTGGGCCAGCGCGCGCTCTGGCTGGCTGCCGGCGCGCTCTTCGCCCGGCTCTTTGCCTCCCGCCTCAGTTTGTGGGTCGCCGAAGTCACCTACTGGACAGAGGCTATCCAGTCTACCGAACTCGGCCAACAGATCGAGCGATGGTGGCGGTTGTGGATGGGAACATAACACAATGGCAACACGTTCGTCGGGTGCGGCCGCAGGAACCCAGCCTGGGGCTCCTTCCCACGGGTCTATTCTGGCCGTTGGGGTAGAGCTCAACAGGGTACGTGCCTGTCTGCTCGAAGAAGTCGGCGGCGTCTATCGCCTTGCTGCCTGGCATAGCCTTGCCCGAACACGGGAGACCAATCTGGCGGCCCTCAGTGCCGAGCTCTGCCTCCAGCTTGGCACCCGCATCGGCCGGCAGCTGGTCGATGCGCCCGGCCTGGCTCCCTTCCACGCCGACGACGATGCCGTCCACTCCCCTCCGATCGAGCATGTGGCCGTGGCTGCCAGCCCTTCTCCCCAGCTGCGCGTCTGGATCGCCGGCCTTTCCCTGGGCCAAAGCATGGCTGCAGCCTATGAAGCCTTGTGCAGCAGCCCGGCCCATCTGATCGGCCATACGGTGCTGGGCCCTGCCCTGCAGGTCACTGCTCTGGCCGAATCCCTGGTCACCGCCGCCCCTGACCTGCTGGTGATCGCCGGTGGGTTCGACGACCCCAGCCCGGCTACCCACCATGCCTTGGTCGAACTGAGCCGTCTGCTGGGCCGGGCTCTGCATCGGCTGGCTCCTGCCCAACGCCCGGCAGTCGTTTACGCAGGCAACCGCTGGGCTGCCCCCCACGCCGCCGAGGCTGTCCAGGCTGCCGGCGGCGGCACCGTTGAGGCGGTTGCCAACGTCCAACCCGCTCCCGGTCTTTTGCAAAAAACAGCCCTTGTCCAAGCCTGCCACTTCCAGTACGGGCGCCTCTGCCGCCGCACCCCTGGCTTCCGCGAACTCAGCCGTTGGGTGACCCCGCCCGGCCACATGCTCAGCCAGGAGAGCAGCTTCACCCAGCTGGTGCGCCTTTGGATGGAACTGCATGAACTCCCTGCGCTGCACGGACTCTACTGTGCGCCACTTTGGTGGCTGCATGTCTGGGCAACCCGCGACGAGCCCGGCGTGCAGATCCGCTTTGTCGAGCCCCAGACC
>JAPLGY010000286.1 GCA_026389955.1 Caldilinea sp.
CGTGGTTGCGTTTTTGGTAGTATCGCACCATATAATTGACCCCAAAAACTAGACCACATGCTAAACCTGGATTTCGCACGTTGAAAATCGAATAGGAAAAATTACGTGAAGATGCCCCATCTGTGGCAAAGTCAGAGTATCTAATTCACGCTATGCAGGAGCATCTTCACATTGGTTATTTTGCCACAAAAGATTCACATCCCCGAGTTGCAGTAGTCTGGCTGATCTGGTTTTTGGGCATGGTTGCCGCACCTGGCCAGAGTAGCACTGGTATGCCAACATCATCAACATCGCCAACATCTCTCGAAAATGTACAGAAAGGCATTCGCTCCATGTAGCTGTCGCGCATCTCGTAGTACTGATCGATCGAGAGCGCGTCACGGCCGAGGAGCGTCGCAATGACATGCTCGAACTCGTTGAATGGATAGATTGAGTAAACCTCGTCGACTCTTGCTCGGACTGATGCCGCATCCGGCAAGTTGTTTCCGTAGCGTTTCCATGTCATTGGCCTCTCAAAAGAGCACGGGTTGTGCTGCGGGCTCTGGCACCTTGTCGGTCGGCTGCGACAGCCCATCGTGGGGAATCTCCTTCTCGAAGGCGTGCCCGTTCTGCCACCCGGTCTTGCCGGTTGCACGGAAGTGCTCCAGCCTACGAACAGCGATCTCACATCATCGTGCGTTCGCCCAACGGTCGTAATCAGCGGCTCGCGACCTTCCGCAAACTACACTGCCCGATTTTCTCGCGAGTCTGCTGCATTGCTTTGTTCGACCAGTTGCTGCCATGAGTCGTCAGCCGCACAGCGTGGCACATCCAACTCGCCTCGCAATACGGTCACAGCGTTACCGCCGAGTTTGACCCGCTTGCCGCAGACACTTACGCGCACTTGTCCGCCACGCGAGGATGCCTGAAACCCGATCAGTTCGCTTCGCCCGAGCCGGTGCGCCCAATACGGCCCCAAAGCACAATGGGCAGATCCGGTGACCGGATCCTCCGGCACTCCGCTGCCCGGACCGAAGAAACGAGACACAAAATCCCATTCGGCGGCTCTGGCTGTCACGATAACGCCACGCACTGGATAACTGGCGATCCGCATTGAATCGGGTCTCAGGGAGCGAAGGGTTGCCTCGTCAGCAACTTCAGCGAAGAGGTCCATTCCGTTTGTTCCGATCCAGACGGGCTCCGCTCCGATCGCTTCAGAAAAGCCCGTGGGCATGGGGATTGCCTCGACCGGAAGAGCCGGGAAGTCCATCTGATAGCCGTCCTTGCTCCACACGACGGTCAGCGTTCCGCTGCGACTACGGAATTGAAGTGGCTGGCTATTGTCGCTACGCCCCGACTCCCACAACACATGGGCTGCTGCGAGCGTCGCGTGCCCGCAGAGGTCCACCTCGACCGTCGGGGTCAACCAACGCAGGTTCCACCTGCCATTGGCATGAATCACAAAAGCCGTCTCGGAAAGATTCATCTCCGCCGCTACGGACTGCATCCACACCCCACTTGCCGGTGTGTCAAGCGGGCATACGGCAGCCGGGTTTCCGCCAAACGGGCGATCTGAGAAAGCATCGACAACATAGACGGGCTGAGCAACGCTCATGGCAACTTGAAACGCCTTTCGGCCGAACGGTTAACGTCAGCCGCCGGGGGCAATCTGCTTCCCAGACGAGCCGAGCACATCCCTGGTCGGCTGCACGGGATGTTGGGCGGTAGGAGTTCGTCGTCTTCAGACATCTTTAGTTTCCGGTAAAAGTCGCACAACAGCAAAAAGAAAATGACAAACGGCGATTGACAGTCCACCCACAATGTGGTTGACAAAAACCATAAGAAGGAGTAGAGCATGTCAACCGCCGTAGAAGTTACTGTACAAGCAATCAGTGCCGTTGTGCAAACGGCGCCCATCGGAACAAACCTGGCGTTGGTGCACATCCTGTGGGTCATGATGAGCGGGGCATTCTTGCCGGGTCGCGGTGCGTTCTTTACGGCATTCGATGCCAAAGGATTCGACAAGCAGGTTGTGAGGCGAAGTTGGGCGGCGTTATGGTGCATGGACGAGCAACGAACTGCTGGACAATTGGCAGATTTACGTGGCAAGCGAGAATCACTGGCGTGTGCGACGGCATGAAAGATACCAGGCCGTGAGTGTGGATATGGCTGGTT
>JAPLGY010000037.1 GCA_026389955.1 Caldilinea sp.
GCCAGCGTGCCAAGTGATAGGCTGCCACGGTGTGACCCGCGGGGGTGAAATGGCGATCTTCGTATAGAAAAAGGGCATTCCCATCAGCCAACTGCTGACGAAACATTGGTGCCAGATCTAGCAGTGGAATTCCAGCATCGGCAAACAACGCTTTAGTCTGCTCTGCGGGCTGGGCGATCGACCAGGTTTGCATCCGCATTGCCGGGTAGGTGTTCAGGAGCTGCGCCCACATGCCGGGGAGCAGCTCCTCTGCTGCTGGGATGAGCAAGCCACGCAGCGGGATGCCCAGCTGGCTGGTCTCTTGTTTGAATTCGTCCAGCAGAGCGCGTGTTGTCACCAGTGCCTCGGGCCAGGGAGAGGGGAGCGGGTCGGCATAGATCCCATAGGCTACTGGGATATACTCGCTCCCCTGTGCCCGATCGGCCGTCTCACGGCCAGCTTCGATCAGCCCAGTGGTGGCCAACCAGCTGGCAAAGTTAGGGGATGCAGCCCGCAGACGTGGGTCCAGATAGCGGTGGAGGGCCGAGGACTGATGCAGCCATTCTCCAAGCCCTTGCAGAGCTCCTGGATTCACGGTTGTTTCAGCAGTCGAGACGGCGAGCCCAGGAGCCGCCAATTCACGCATTCGCTGGCGGCCAGGCTCTGTTTTTTCGGGATCAAAAGGAAAATCATGGAGCAAGAGCTGGCCCTCTGCCCACTCGAACCATGGCTTGCGGATCGCCTGCTGGTTGGCAAATTCCAAGGGCATATAATTGTTCATATAGTCGTTTGCAGGGAAAAAAGCCAGGATGACCAGATCGGGCGAGTATTTATGGCCCTCGTGGCGGAGCCAAAGCAGCTGCTGGTCGTTTCCCCAGCCGCCGGTGCCCACGTTGATCACCTCGATCCGTCGTACATCTTCCTGTATGCTGGCTCCAGCATCGTTGAGCAGTTCAGCCAGTTGTTGACCGAAAGTCTGTTCGAAGGAAACCTGCACAGCCTCTACAAACGAGTCACCCAGCACCAGAATTCGATAGACATCTGGAGACTTCGCGTAGCCGACAGAGTCGGGGGCACGTAGGCCCAACTCGTTCACATGCACTTCCACGTCAAACTCGTACATTGCGTTGTACCAACGCCCCGAGGTGTTGGGCTGCAGGCTCCAACCGGTCAACGGGTCTGGGGTTCGCCAGAAAAAGCCAGGGGCTGCTGTAGGCGGCACTTTGGCAAACAGGCGCAGGCCCAGCTCAAGTGCGAAAACGCTCAACAGCACATACAGGCCCAGCAAAAGAAACAACGTCACCAATTTGCGGATCATTCACCTACGGCTCCCTTGAAGGTCGGTTCCCATCGGCTTCCCAGATCTGTTTTACGCACCATAAAGTTTTCCAGCAGCAGCACATCGATATCGCTGCCGACAAAGGTGTTGAACGCATTCTGTGGTGTGGCCACGATCGGTTCCCCACGCAGATTGAAGGAGGTGTTCAAAAGGACAGGGACCCCAGTTGCCTGGCCGAACATCTGAATCAGAGCATGATACCGTGAATTCCAGCCTGCACGCACCGTCTGCAGACGGCCAGTCCCTCCCACGTGGGTCGTTGCCGGAATGACCGTCTGTTTTGATGGGGAAACCTGGCTGACCAGAAGCATATAGCGGGCCAGATAATTCTGGGCGAGGTTGGGTGTAGTAAAAAATTCGTCGACGTATTCTTCCAGCACGGCCGGCGCAAAAGGGCGGAAGGGTTCACGAAACTTGATCTTGCTGTTGACGACTTCCTTCATGGCTTCGCTGCGTGGGTCGGCCAGAATGCTGCGGTTGCCCAACGCCCGCGGCCCCCATTCAAAACGTCCTTGAAACCAGCCGATCACGCGACGCTGGGTCAGGTCGTCGACCACCCTTTCAAAAAGTTTATCGTCGGGCAGCTCCAGATAGGGCACCCCCATTTTTTGTAAAAAAGCAAAGACAGCCTCTGAACGATACGCCTGGCCCCAATAGGCGTGCTCCATTGTCGCAACACGCGGTCTGCCAAGTAAAATATGATAGGCGTACAGGGCGGCGCCCAGCGCCCCCCCGCTGTCGCCAGCAGCTGGCTGCACCCAGACATTTTCAAAAGGCCCCTCCCGCACCATCCGTCCGTTGGCAACACTGTTGAGAGCGACACCTCCTGCCATGCAGAGATTACGGGCTCCGGTGCGACGCTGCAGGTCGCGCCCGATTGCCAGGATGGTCTCTTCAGTCACAACCTGGATTGAGGCGGCCACATCGGCGTAGTATTGATTTTTTACTTTGAGGCTGGAAGCGACTTCGCTTGCGCCAGGATGGGTCAGATCCGTGATAAATTCACTTTTGGGAGAGCGGGGGGGGCCGAACAGTTCGACGAAATGGCGATTGTAGGTGTGCTGCGTCGAGTGATGGAAGCTGAAATAGCGCATGTTGAGGTGGAACGATCCGTCTGAAGCCACTTCGATCAGCTGGCGAACCTTGTCAACGTATCGAGGCGTTCCGTAGGGGGCCATCCCCATCACTTTGTATTCGCCGTTGTTGACCACAAAGCCCAACCAGGCGGTGAACGCCGAATAAAGCAGGCCCAGCGAATGGGGAAAGCGAACTTCCTGGTCGAGCACGATCTGGTTATGTGCCCCTGGCTGGCCCCAGTCAGCAGTAGCATACCCAGTGGCTGTGGTGGTCCATTCGCCGACTCCATCCAGGGTGAGGATGGCTGCCTCTGTGTATGGGGAACAAAAAAAAGCGCTGGCCGCATGAGACAGGTGGTGATCGGCAAACAAAACACGCTGGGGAGGTAGACCGAGCTCTCTGACCAGCAGCGTCTTCATCCAGAGCTTTTCGCTGAACCAGGTCACCATGGCTTCCCGAAAAAGACCGGCACTGCGCGGCACGGTAGCCAACGCTGAATACAAAATTCGCTCAA
>JAPLGY010000120.1 GCA_026389955.1 Caldilinea sp.
GTGCGGGGAGCCGTGCTGACGTTGTTGATCGGTGCTACATTTGGGGCGGGGATGGTGGTCGGGGGGGCCAGCCGGTCTGTGTGGGCGGCTGAACGACCGCCTCAGTTTGCAGTCTTTTGGGAGGTGTGGGACCTGGTCGAAGCGTATTTTGTCGACCGGGGCGCGATCGACCCGGCGCGCATGACCTACGGCGCCATCCAAGGAATGTTGGCGACGCTCGGCGATGAAAACCACACAGCTTTTTTCAGCCCCGAGGAGGCGACACAGCAGGAGGCTGCCCTGGAGGGATCTTTCGAGGGGATCGGCGCCTACGTCGAACAAGCAGAGGAGCTGTTTCGGATCATCGCCCCGATCCGCGGTTCCCCTGCGGAGAAGGCGGGGATTCTGGCGGGGGATATTGTGCTGCGTGTCGACGGCAAGCCGGTCAAGGGGCTGCCAGAATGGGAGATCATCTCTCGGATCCGAGGCCCTGCTGGAACCACTGTGGTGCTGACGGTGCTGCACCCTGACAGCGAAGAACCGGTCGATATCTCGATTGTGCGCGGCCAGATCGAGGTGGACAGCGTCACCTGGGCCCGCATCCCCCAGACAAAGCTGGTCTATCTGCAGATTGCTCAGTTTGCCGAGGATACCGGCAGCGACCTGCAGCGAGCGTTGGAGGAGATTGCCGCTGAAAAAGCGTCTGGTCGAGCGGTCGAGGGCCTTCTGCTGGATCTGCGCAACAACCCGGGGGGCTATCTGCAGGAAGCGCTGCGGGTCAACAACCAGTTTCTGGAGGCGGGCGCGGTGATTCTCCACGAGCAGGATGCTTCTGAACAGCTGCAGACCTATCGTGCGGTGGGCCCTGGGCTGGCGAGAGCCTATCCGATGGTCGTTTTGATCAACGAGGGGACAGCCAGCGCCGGGGAAATTACGGCGGGTGCTCTCAAAGAAAACGGGCGCGCCAAACTGGTGGGCCAGCCGACGTTGGGGACAGGCACCGTGCTGCAGCCCTTTACGCTGAGCGACGGCTCTGTGCTGCGTCTTGGCGTGACCCGCTGGCTGACCCCGGAGCAGAATCTGATCAAAAACCAAGGGGTGCAGCCAGACAGCCTGGTCGCCCAAGAGCTCTCCGTGCAGAAGGTCGACGCCATCTTGTTGAAAGAGACAGAGGCGCTCTCCACCCTCCTGGCCCAGGGAGACCGACAGTTCAACCTGGGGCTGCTGCAGCTGCGGCTGTTGGCCCGGTAAACCAGGCTGCCTCCTCTACCCGCGGTAGAGGTTGTGTTTGTAGATGTAGGCTTCGACGCTGCGCGGCACCATGTGGCGGATCGGCTGGCCGTTGCGCACGCGTTGTTGGATGACATGGCTGGCAATCTCGAGCTCCGGCATGTCCAAAATGATTACACGGCTGCGAACCCCTGGGAGGGCTGCCTCCAGCGCCTCCCAGTCCAGCGTGACGTCATGGCGGCTGAGTGCCACCAGGCGAGCGTTTTCGACCAGCCAGCTGGCCTCGTGCCAGGAGGGAAGGTCGCGCAGGCTGTCCATGCCCATCAAAAAGTAAAATTCGGTGTCGGGGCCTGCCTCTGTCTGCAACAGGCGCACCAGATCTGAGGTGTAATGGGGGCCCGGCCGGTCAGCATCGATGCTGCTGACGAGGAGAGAGTCGATGTCGGCAGCAGCCAGTTCAGCCATGAAGAGACGGTCGCGCACAGGCGCCAGCTGTCTGCCCAGCTTGTGGGGCGGGTCTCCAGCCGGCGCCAGATAGACATGGTCCAGCTGGAGCTGAAACCAGGCCTCCTCCGCCAAGATCAGATGGCCAATATGGATCGGGTCAAAGGTACCCCCAAAAATACCGATGCGCCGCAGGTTGAGCCTTCTTCGAGCCATCATGATCCAAATGCATTCTCATAGCCCCAGACCAGCTCGATGTTGCCGACCCGGACGCTGTCTCCCTCTTCGATCCCCGCCTCGACCAGCGCCTGCTTGATCCCCAACGCGCTGAGCACACGCTGGAACCGCAGCGCAGCCTCGTAATAGTCCCAGTGAGTCATCTGGGCCACCTTTTCGATTTCGACGCCCTCTACCTGCCAGACCCCTTCAGCGATCTGGTCGATCCGAAAGGCCTTGTGGTCAGGCCGTGGCACCAGTTCGACCCGCTCTTCGGGCTCTACGGTCGGCAGCTCCGCCAACATCCTCCAGATCTCCCTGAGCAGGGCCGGGACCCCT
>JAPLGY010000413.1 GCA_026389955.1 Caldilinea sp.
CAGCCCGCCCGCCGCCCAGCCCCCGGCTGGCCAAGGGCGGCCGCTGCTGCCGGCAGCAGCGCCAGAACCAGCAGTTGTGCCGGCGGCACTGTCCAGTACAGGCTACCCAGCGCCAGCTCTTTGTGCTGGTAGTAAAAAGGAAGCAGCGCCGCCGCCAGCCCCAGCCCCACCCGCGGCTGGGCCAGCGCCAGCCAGGCCAGCCCCAGCCCGCAGAGCAGCACCCAAGGGGGAAAGGTGGCCAGGTGGTACAGGATCGCCAGCCCCCCCCAGGCCAGCCCATGCACCCAGCCTGGCGCCCGCCGATAGGCGGCCAGCCAGCGGCGCCATTCCAACATGCGCGTCGCGGCCAGAGCGCGCCAGCCCCCCCCTGCGGCACCCACCAGCACCCACAGCCAGTCTTGCGGGGGAGCCGCCGCCGTAGGGCGGGCGGGCTGGGCCGCATGCTGCCAGTCGGCCAACGCTGCCAGCACAGGGGCCGGGCTTCCGTCGGGTTCGACCAGCGCAAACCCCCACTCTGGCCTGGCGGGGGACAGCGCCCCCGGCCAGGCCAGCACCCAGCCCATCGCCCCCAGCCAAGGCCACTCCTGCCAGGCCCGCGCCAGCGCTGCACGGGCATAGACCGCCTGCGCAGCCGGTGTCACACCCGCCCAAGGCGAATCTGGCCGCCGGTTCCAGCCGTAGCGCACAGCCCAGACCGCTTTGTCGCCCAGCCCGGCCTCCACCAGCGCGCGGCGGACCCAGCCGACCCGCGCCAGGTTCAACACGGCCCGCTGCTGCCGCGGCTGGTCCGCACGGTAGCCAAAGCCCAACGGCTGAACCGCCACGACATCCATGTCGGGCGCCGCCCCTGCCGCCACCATGCGCTGCAAAAAATAGACCTCGTCGACCGCCAGGTCTCCCCGGTCTGCTGTGGGAGCCAACGCAGCGGCCAGGATCACCGCATCTGGGTCCGCGCGGCGAATCGCCGGCGCCACCGCACGCAGCATCTGCGCATATTCGACCGGGTTGATCTTGCGCGCCCCCCAATTGGGGGAAAGATTGGGTTCATCCCAGATCTGGTAAAAGCGGACCCGGTCTCCGTAGCGCCGGGCAAAGGCTTCGGCAAAACGCGCCAGCCGGGTGAAGTCGGCCGGGGGGGCTGTCCAAAGAGCCGCCGCCCGCTCGCGCGAGGTCAGCGCCCAGGCAGGGGCGCCGTTCAACACCACCACCGGCTCCAGCCCGGCCGCAGTCAAGGCATCCACCGTACGGTCGGCCGCAGCCCACACCCACCGCCCCGGCGAAGGTTCCAACGCCCGCCAGGCAATGCGCTGGCGCGCCCAGCCAAACCCCGCTGCGCGCAGCTCGGCCAGCTCGCCTGCCGGAGTGGCTCCCTCCCACGGAAGATTGACACCCGCAAAAGCGATGGGCAGGGCCTTGGGTGGGGGCTGGTCCAGACCAGCGTTCTGTTCGATCCCCGTCTGCCAGAGCCGCGCCGCCTGCAGCAGCCCCAGCCAGAGCAGCCCATAGAGCAGACAGAGCCGCACAGCCGCCAGCAGCGGACGAAGCCTTCCGCCTGCCGATTTACATGCCGGCCTGGCCACGCTGCTCCAGAGACGCCCGGATCAGAGCGGCCTGCCGCTCCACGGCAGCCTGCTCCCGGCCCAACCGTTCCAGCTTCTCCCGATAGTGCTGCAGGAGCTGCTCGGTCGGCGGCGCGCTGTCGAGCCGGCGCAGCTGCACCAACAGATCTTCGCAGACGCGCAGCGCATCCTGAAACATCTGCAGCAGCGGGCGGAGCGCGCCGGGCAGCTGGGCGCTCCGCAGCGCCGCCAAGCCCACCAGCCACACTTCCAGCTGGGCGGTCTGCCGCCGCAGCGCCGCCAGCTCGAGCGCCGGAGCTGCGGCAGGAACCGCTGCAGGAACCGCTGCAGGAGCCGCCTCTGCGGTTGCCCCTTCGGCGGCAAAGAGCTGTCCTTCGGCGGAATTCAGCCACAAAATTGGGGTTGTGTAGCCGAGGCTTGCCGGGTGGAGGGCGTACAGATTGGAGCGCGCCAGGCTGACTGCGCGCAACACCTGCCCTGGGCAGCTGCCCCCGAAGAGCTCCTGATAAAAATACTGGGTAAACTTGGTGGCGACCTCTTCTTCCACGTCGAACTGCATGGCGATCACAGCAGGGATGCCCGCCTGCAGCAGATGGGCACCGACCGAAGCCAGCCCTTGGTGGAGCGAACCGGCGGCAGCCGTTGCACAGGCGTTGAGCACCACCAGTTTGACGCTCTCTACGCCTTCCAGCGCCGTGCGCAGAGCGGGGGCAGGCGTCAACACTGCCTGTTCCTGCTGCCAGAGCAGCACCCCCTCGGGCGAGCCATGTGTCACCAAATGCACGATATCGGGCTGCAAGGCGGCGATCTTCTGGCGCAGGTCGACAACACTGAACTGCCCTTTCAGGGTCTGCACCACCGCCTGCCCCGACGGAGCCAGCACTGCCTGCAGGCGGTTCAGCTCGGCGGCCCCGTCGATCTGCTCGCTGGGGTCTGTGGGCAGGGCAGCCAGCAACCGCAGCGGCAGGGCGGCTGCCAGCGGTCTCGACAGCCCGACCTGCCGCTGCAGCCGTTCGGAACGCACCAGAGGGGTGCGCAGGCTGCCCGCAAAGACGACCCGCCGGTCAGGGTCGTACAGCGCCTCCCACGGCAGCGCCGCCACCGCCGGCGGCTGGGCCATCAGACGGATGCAGATCCCGGCGCTGCTGCGCTCCAGATCGCCGCGCGCCTGGATCCAGAGCTCACGCACATCGGCGTGAAAAAGCTGGTGGTAGAGCAGCGAACCGATCGTCTCCAGCTCCTCCTGGCCGGGCTGCCCGCGTGTTGCAGCCAGTCGGGCCAGCCGAGCGGCCCACGCCGGGTGGGCGGCATCTTCGGCCAGCATGCTGCTGGCGGTCTGCTGGCGGTAGGCTGCGTGCACCAGATAGGGGGCCTGCTGGCCATGGACGGTGATTTCAAAGTCGATGAAGCTGCAATGGGCCATGGTCGTTGCACAAACGCTCTCTGCAATACAGGTATGGACGGCAAGAAGGGCGCTGCCTTTGACAGGGGTGCCTGCGCACCGTACAATGGCAGCGTGATTGTCGTCCATTATAGTACACAGAAGAGGGTATGCAAACCAACCTGTTGAGCCGGTGGCGGGCCCGCTGGTTCGGGCGCAGGCCCGGCATCCGACAGCAGCCCCTGGTCGGGGTCACCGGCTACCCGGAGCGCATCAGCGTGGCCACCTGGGTGCTGGTCTTTGGTTTTGGGCTGAGCCTGTTGCTGCGGATTCCCACGGTCGAAATTCGTTTTTGGGCGTTTGGCTCCCCTACCCAGATCGAAGTGACGGCCACCACCGTCATGGCGGCGCTTCTGGCCGTGGCCGCAGCCGCAGGCGCCGAAAGCATTCTGCGCCTGCACCCCCGGCTGCGTGCTCGGCGACAGCGGCTGGCCTGGGCCTACTGGGCACTGCCTGCGGCCATCAGCATCATCACCATCGTGCTGCTGCCCGCCGTTCCGACCCGCCTGCTGCAGGTTGCCGTCATCCTGTCCGCTGGCCTCTTTTTGATTTTGGCGTTCTACAGCCTGTACGCCACCGTCGAACCCGGCCAACCTGGCTTTCGACGGGCGCGCTTCTGGCTCGACGTGCTTTCCTATGGGGTGGCGCTGCTGCTCTTTTTGTTTGTCTATCAGTCACGCACGCGCAGCCTGCTTTCGGGAACTTTGATCGCCCTGACCGCTACGCTGCTGGCCGTCGAGCTGCTGCGCCATTCGACGCCGGCCACCCGCTCCGTGCTGGTCTACAGCGGGGTCGTGGGGGTGCTCTTGGGAGAGCTGACCTGGGCGCTCAACTATTGGCCGCTGCTTCCGGGTCTGACCGGCGGATTGATCCTGCTGCTGAGCTTTTATCTGGCAGTAGGGATCGCCTTACAGGGGCTGCAAGGGCGTTTGAACCGGCGGGTGTTGGTAGAATTTGGCGTTTTTGCTGCAGCTGCCGTGCTGTTGATCGTTTTCTTGCGGCCCGGTGCCTAGCGGGCGGCCGGAGACTTGCCATCGGGGAACTTCCCGGTCAGGAGCAGAGCGGTGGGTTGGAACATCTTGATCGTCGGCGCCGGAGCGATCGGCTGTCTGGTCGGCGGCAAACTGGCACAGGCAGGGCAGCAGGTGACCCTGGTCGGGCGGCCGGCGTTTGTCGAGCAGGTGCGCGGCCACGGCCTCCAGTTGGCCGACGCCCAGGGCAGCCAGAGGATCCGCTCGCTGCGCGTGGCCGCCGATCTGCTGGAGGCCTACGAACGTTCGCCGAGCGCCTTTGACCTGGCCATTTTCACCGTGAAATGTTACGACACCGCCGCAGCGGTCGACGAACTGCGCCAGGCGCTGGCCGCCACCGGCGCGCCGCCCCCTGCGCTGCTCAGCGTGCAGAATGGTATCGGCAACGAGGCGCTGCTCGGCCAGCTGGTGCCCAAAGCGCCTGTGCTTGCCGGCAGCCTCACCACCCCTGTCAGCGTTGTTGCGCCGGGCAGCATCCGGGTTGACAAACCCAGCTACGGGCTTGGCCTGGCGGTCTGGCGGGGCAGCCAGGCCGACGCGCAGGCGGTCGGCAGCCTGCTGGCGCAGGCGGGCTTCGTCGTGACGAGCTACGCCGACGCAGCCGCACTGAAATGGACCAAGCTGCTCATGAATCTGCTGGGCAACGCCACCAGCGCCATCCTGGACGAGCCGCCGCAGCAGATCTTCGCCGACCGCCGCATGGTCGACCTGGAGATCGCTGCCTGGCGCGAGGCGCTGGCGGTGATGCGCGCGTCCCACATTGCGCCTGTCAACCTGGAACGCTACCCTTTTGCCCGGCTGGCCCCCCTGATTCGGTTTGCACCCAATGGGCTGCTGCGCCTGTTTTTGCGTCGGCAGATCGGCGCCGCGCGCGGGGGAAAACTGCCCAGCCTTCACCTCGATCTGCACCACAAAAGCAAAAGTGAAGTGACCTGGCTGAACGGCGCCGTCGTGG
Organism: Caldilinea sp.; assembly: GCA_026389955.1. The sequence goes on from JAPLGY010000413.1 coordinate 5,008, forward strand.
CTGCGGGCCAACAGACAGGCGTTCCGACGCCGGCCAACGCGGCGCTGACGTCGATCGTGCTGCGGCTCTGCCAGCACCCCGAAGAGCGCGCAAGCTGGCGCGGCGCCTATGCCAGGCTCTGGGAGGCCGCTGCCTGGTCCTCCCAAAAGCACCAATCGTGACCGCTTCTTGTCCGCCTCGGTCAAACCACCACGCTGCGTTGTTTTTTCTGCCTTCCATCCGAATTCGTGCGTCAATGGGCAGCGGCAGGTTTTTGGCAGCGTCCCACATCTGGTCAAAGCGTCCACTAAGGACGGCGGCACGAACTGGCAGCAGGTTTTCGGCGCCTTGCCGTGACCAGCGCATGCCAGGACCGCTGAAGCGCGCTTTGAATTGCTTTGCGCCG
>JAPLGY010000237.1 GCA_026389955.1 Caldilinea sp.
ACCCGGTAAAGCAGCTTGTGTTCGACAAAAATCACCGGGTTGGGGTCCTCGATCGCCCCCAGCAGCAGCCCCTTGGCATCCGCCGGCGTGCTCGGCATCACCACTTTGAGACCCGGCACATGCACAAACCAGTTTTCCAGGCTCTCCGAATGTTGCGCAGCCGCACCCGTACCGGCTCCCGCCGGCGTGCGCAACACAAAAGGAACCGTCACCTTTCCCCCCAACATGAAACGCAGCTTCGCCGCCTGCAGAACCAGCTGCTCCATCGAAAGCGTGATGAAATCCATAAACTGGATTTCGGCGATCGGACGCATTCCAGTCAGCGCTGCCCCTGTCGCCACCCCGGCAATCACCGCCTCCGAAATCGGGGTGTCCCGCACCCGTTCCGGCCCATATTTCTGGTAGAGCCCCTCCGTCACCCCAAAGGCCCCGCCGTAGACCCCCACATCCTCGCCAAATAAAAAGACCCGCTCGTCGCGCGCCATCGCCAGGTCGATGGCCTCCCGAATCGCCTCGGCGTAGGTCAACTCACGACTCATGCGTAGACTCCTTCCAAAATGGTGGCCGGATCCGGCTCTACACTGTTTTTGGCAAATTCGATGGCAGCAGCCATCTCCGCATCCACCCGCGCCTGCATGTCGCCCAAGCCCCCCTCACCCAGCAGCCCAGCCTCGATCATGTCCCGCACCAGCCGGGCGATCGGGTCTCGATCCTGCCACTCCTTGACCTCTTCCTTGGTGCGATAGCGCTGTTTGTCGCTTTTGCTGTGCCCCTTCCACCGATAGGTGCGTGCCTCGATCAGCGTCGGCCCACCGCCGGTGCGCGCCCGCTGGGCTGCCGCCTGCGTCTCCCGATAGACCGCCACCAGGTCGTTGCCATCTACCGTCACGCCAGCCATCCCATACCCAGCCGCACGGTCGCTGATCCGGTCCACCTTGCTCGCCCGCGCGATCGACATCGACATCGCATACTGGTTGTTTTCACAAAAATAGATCACAGGCAGATTCCAGATCGCTGCCAGGTTGAGGCTCTCATGAAAGGCCCCTTCGTTGCTGGCACCGTCGCCAAAAAAGACCAGCACCACCCGATCCTGACGCTGCATCTGAATGCTCAACCCGACCCCCGCAGCCATCGGCACCCCGCCTGCCACGATCCCGTTGGCCCCCAGATTGCCCGTGTCGACATCAGCCATGTGCATCGAACCGCCACGCCCCCGGCAGTAGCCGCTCTCCTTGCCAAAAAACTCGGCCATCATCTGGTCAGCCCGAGCTCCCTTGGCGATACAGTGGCCGTGCCCCCGATGCGTGCTCAAAATATAGTCGGTCGGACGCAGCGCAGCACACGCACCTACAGCCGATCCTTCCTGCCCGATCGACAGGTGCATCGTTCCGTGGATCAACCCTTGCAGATACAGCTGCTCGGCTGACTCCTCAAACGCACGGATCAACAGCATCTGATGCAGCAGATCACGCAGCCGTTCAGGTGTCAGATCAGCAAACAGTTCATTCATACCGTTCCTATGCTCTTGTGTGCTGGGCGGACACTGCCGCCGGCGGATTGTTGGTCGACGCACAAACGTGCTTGTTTTGGACAGCTCTGTATTGTAGATCCGATACAAACAGCTGTCAACGCGCGCGGGGCAGACCCGGGGCAGACAAACCCAAGGGTCTACTTCACGCTGGGGGCAGGTTTTGGGCAGCGTCCCCCATCTGGTCAAAGCGTCCGCTAAGGACGGCAGCACCCATTGGCAGCGGCCAGATAGCTTCACTGCTGCTGACCATTGCCCTCCCTTGACCCGGAAGCAACCTCGCCAAATTTGGGTGTCAGAGGCGGTTTACCATAGAATACTCTCACAGAGGCTGGCCGGTCGTCAGAAGCACTTGGCCAAAACAAAAGATATGCCTGTTCGCAAAACAAAACTACGACGCGCCCGCCCAGCACGGACAGCCGACAGACCCGCCGAGACAGTCGGCTTCACGCCGAAGCTGACGCTCGCCGCGCAGCCGGCATCGTTTGCTATGTTCGGAGAAGCTGGCGTTCACATCCCCTACAACGCCATCGAACAGATGCAGACCGTCATGCGCCTGCCCACAGCACAGAGAGGGGCGTTGATGCCCGACGCTCACCTTGGCTATGCCATGCCAATCGGCGGTGTCGTCAGCCTGGAAGACGCAATCTCTCCCTCCTTTGTCGGCTACGACATCTCCTGTATGATGCAGCTGTCGCTCTTCGACCTGACACCGGCTGAATTCATGGCAGACCGCCCGCAGCTCGCCGCTCTGCTGCGCAATGAGACCGCCTTCGGCGTCGGCTCCGACTTCCGGCCGGGCCAGCGCCAGCATCCTGTCTTGGAGGATGCCCGCTGGCGCACAATCCCTGTCCTGACCGAGCTCAGACCCCTTGCCGCCCGACAGCTCGGCTCTTCAGGGGGCGGCAACCATTTTACCGACCTTGTCATCGTCGAATTTTTACAAGGGTACGCAGCCTATCGCGCCGGCGAACAAGCGGTCGGGTTGCTCACCCACAGCGGCAGCCGAGGCACCGGCTACCAGACTGCCACCCACTATATTGCCCAGGCCGCGCGGTACACAGACCAAATCGCACACCAAATTCCCCGCGGCTACGAATGGCTGGCCCTGCACAGCGAGTTAGGACAGGAATACCTGACCGCGATGCAGTTGATGGGCGACTACGCCCGCGCCAACCACGACCTGATCCACGGCCATTTTCAGGCTGCTGCCAGACTCAGGTTGCGCCATCGCATCTGGAATCGCCACAACTATGCCTGGATCGAACCCCAAGGCGTGATTCATCGCAAAGGTGCCACCCCCGCCGAACAAGGGACAATCGGTCTGATCCCCGGCTCGAGCGGATCAGCTTCCTATCTGGTGCGTGGGCTGGGCAACACCGCCAGCCTGCACTCGTCTTCCCATGGCGCTGGACGCTCGTTCTCTCGCACAGAGGCCCGCCGCCATCACAAAGAACAAGACTTCCAAGCCCATATGGCTGCACTCGACATTCTGCACTTCGGCCTCGAACCCGACGAAACCTGCTTCGCCTACAAAGATATCGAGAGGGTCATCGCCCTCCAGGCTGGCATCCTCGTGGAGGTGGTAGCACGTATGACCCCCAAAGTAGTGATCATGGGCGGACGCAGCGATGACGGCGACTGAAAAACGCCGAATTTCTTTTTGAAAGAGTTACACCCATGACCTACCTACGATCCCATCTGCCAAGACAGTTGAGTGTTCTCCGCACACCGGCGCACACGCTCTTTGTCTGTACGACAGCCCTGCTTGCCTTCACCCTGCTGGCAGGCTGTGGCTGGTTTGGGGGCCAGACCGCTGTCCCCACCGCTTTGCCCACCCGCACCCCACTGCCCACCTTCACACCCACCCCCCTCAGCCAGTTCTCGGCCACGGAGACAGCCACGGAGACAGCCACGGAGACAGCCACGGAGACAGCCACAGAGACAGCCACAGAGACAGCCACACCAGAGCCCCCTCCTGCCAGCCCACCTGCACCCACAGAGACACCACTGGCCACTGCCCTGCTGACCATTTCAGCAGAAACAGTCAACGTGCGCTCCCTGCCCTCCACCAC
>JAPLGY010000589.1 GCA_026389955.1 Caldilinea sp.
CGATCAAAAAATATTTTTGCATGACGAGATGTATGCAATGTTGCGCCGCCATGTCTTCGATTATCCAGGCGATGTTGTGGCTGAGCAGGAATTTTATAAGCCGGTGATTGAGTACTATAGAAAACAGATCAACGACAGCAAAAATCGAATTGATAATGCGTTTGCCGAGGTGGATGCAGCGAAAGCAGTCACGGTGGACAGCACGAGACTGGAACAACTCTACAGTGAACGGCGCAACTTGACGGCGGATGAAGTCTATTATCGCCTGAAAAACCTGACGGCACGTGGTTTTAAGCAGTATTATCGCTACATGCGCGAGGCCTCCTACAGCGCCGATCTGCTTTTGTACACCCAACTGTTTTTGGTGCTGCAGGAATGGTGGATCGAAAAGGACCCGGATTCTCAAGCGGACAAGCTGGATGGACTGCCGCGGTCGTTTGTTGACAGCGAAATTTTGGTCAGACCTGTTGTGCGTGCGGCCATGGATGGCCGTCACCAAGCGGCCAGCGAAGCTGCCAGCACGCTGCGTAAGCAGCTGGCGCAGGTTGATCCCAGCAACCACAGCTGGGCAACGACAAAGACGGTGATCGATTTTTGGGAAGCCTACGCCAAGACGCTGTATGGCAGTGCCGACGACCAAAACGATGCAAAACAGCTGCTAATGGAAGGGATTGCGGCGCTGAAGAGTCTGCTGGAGCAGCCAGAATTTGCCGACATCGATGTCAACGCGGAGGACTCTTCTTCTGTTTCTGTCTGGTCAGACGAGGCTGCTCTGAACAAATGGCGTGCCATGGCTGTGCTCGCTTTTGGCCATCGTGTGCTCGGCTACCACTACCGAACTGTTAGTCAGTATCAGCAGGCAATTGCTGAATATCGCGCGGCGATTGTGCTGTGGCGCCTGGTAAAGATGCGGGTCGAGTTGGCCTACACCCAGAACGATCTCGGGTATGTTTACAGCCTGCTCAACCAGATCGACGATGCGGTTGACATGGCAAATACAGCGCTGACACTTCGCCGTTCTCTCGGATTTCGCTCGCATATGGCATTGAGTCTCAATACTTTGGGCCTGATTTGTCTGGCCGATGGCCGGTACCGTGACGCTGAGGAGAATTGCACCAAGGCGTTGGTCATCTTTCGTGCGCTGGAGAGCCGGCGAGGTGTCGGGTTGGCACTGCTGGCGCTTGCCGAAGCGTTGCGGAGAGGGGCTGCTGCGCAGAAGGAGAGACCGTTGTCGGACAGAGCTGACGCTCTGCGCAAAGCAGACCAGTATAACAAAGAATCCATTCAGATTTTTGACGATTTGGGGGAATCTCTGCGACAGGTCGAGGCTCGTATCGAGGCGGGGTGTTGTCTGCGGGATTGGCTGGAAATGCGCAACAACTTTCCTGATCCCGGCGATGATCTGCGAAAACTGGCCGTGAAAAGCAGGGAATATCTGCAGTCGGCTTCTACACTGGCTAGAGAAAAGGATATGCTGTTCCATGAGCTGGATGCAGGGGCAAATCTGGCCAAGCTTCAATTTGTAGAGCTGAATCGACGCTCTGAAAAAATTGATTACCTGCCAGTTGAGAAGGCAATTGCAGAGACAATGGCTCGCGTTCCTGGAGAATACCTCTGGAGGGAAGAGAGTGGACCGCCAACGGTCGCGCTAGACCGCGCCAACAAACGGTTGTGGACACGAGTTGCCAAGTTGTTTATGCTCCGTGGACACATGCAATTTGAGCAGTATCTGGCTGGGGGCTCAGGGTTTCGTGACCGACTGTCTCAGCCAGAGGTGCAAACGCAGATCGAGAAGATCGTTGAAAATTATTTCTGGACGTTGGAGTACAACCATTTCTATGCGAGCGATTTCCGTGGTTCCAGGCAGACGACTACCCA
>JAPLGY010000272.1 GCA_026389955.1 Caldilinea sp.
CAATACATAAGAGTAGTTTTGTGCATGCGGCGATGCTCGATTTGACATTTCTGTGAAATGCTTAATTTCCGACCGATGGTGTCTGGGGTGCTTGTCGTGTCTGGGGATTCCCCCCCTCCCTCACGGTCGGGGCTCCAAAAGTGCTTGTCGTGTCCAGTGTCCCGTCAAGCCTGAAGTACAGCAGTCAGCGCTTCCCACTACAAGCAGCATTTCTCAATCCATTCAAATTGTTTTGAATAGAACGGAGAGGAGTGGCCTATAATTGCAACAGTGGCAAGTCATGGACCGACGTTCGTCAGCAACGTGAACACGACTGAAGAAGCGACGAACCGCAAGCAAGCGAAAGGAGCGTGTTGTGAACGCCCTGTCTGCCGACACTCATTCCAAGACGGAGTCCCTGCAAATTCAGATCATTCGACATATGCCCGCATGGGAAAAACTTTCCATCGTAGACGACCTGAATGAGACCGTGCGCTCGCTGGCGATATGCGGAATCAGGCAGCGCCATCCTGCGGCCACACCCGCAGAAGTTCACCGCATGTTGGCGGGTCTGGTGCTTGGCGAGGAGTTGGCGCACAAGGTGTACGACTATGCAGGGTGAAACTACACGTATTACACTGCTCGTCGCACAAACGCTGGAGCAGCTTGGCATCCCCTACGCCGTTGGCGGTTCGCTTGCCAGTTCACTGCACGGCGTCATGCGCGCCACATTGGACGTGGACATCGTTGCGGACATGAGGAGCGAGCACGTCCCGCCGCTGGTCGCCGCGCTCGCTCCGGAATTTTACGCCGACGACGAAATGATGCGAGACGCCATCGAGCATCGCAGCAGCTTCCACCTCATCCACTACAAAACCGCCTTCAAGGTGGACATCTTTATTCGTAAACTACGCGCCTTCGATCGCATGCAAAAAGCAGCAGGTCCTCCTGGAATCCAGGAGGACCTGCACGGCAGAAAATCGATTGGTGGGCGAGAAGGGACTCGAACCCGTGACCTCACGGATGTGAACCGTGCGCTCTAACCAGCTGAGCTACTCACCCCAATTCGTCGATTTTCTGCTTTCAGTATATCATAGGGCCGAAGAATCGCAAATTGCCAAATCGAAACGTTGGACTTATGCTGAGACAGAATCGTCGGTGGATGGTGCGGGCGGGGTTTATTGCAGTGTTGGCCATGGGGTTGTTTGGGTTTTCACTGGCGGTCTCGATCTGGGTGCCGCTGTTCGAACAGTTCGAATTTTCGACGTTTGCCAACGGTGCGGACTGGGTCGATCTGGTGGCTGGGGCCAGCGAACAGGCGGCTCAACTGCTGTTGGGTGTGACCAGTGGCCAGTGAACCGATGCTCTCCTACGCTCCTGCTGCGTTCTCCCAAGGACGCATGGATTTCAGCTGGGAAGAGCTGACCGCAGCCGAACGGGCCCAGGCCTACGCCGACTGGGAGGCTGGCCGCGGGCTGATCGGAGGCGATCCGCTGCGCCGCCCCGGTTCACACCTGCTCCCTGGCTGGGGGATAGATCTCCCTTTTTTCCGAACCCTGGCTCTGGCCGACAGCCGCAACGGCGCTGCATTGCAAGCCTTCCTGGATTCTGCCCGCCCGCTCGAGGTCGAAATTGGCTTCGGACGGGGTGATTTTTTGCTGGACCGCGCCCATCGACACCCAGAGCGGTTGCTGGTCGGCTATGAGACCAAGACCAAGGCCACCCGCCTGATGCTGGCGCGCATCGAACGGCTGTCGGCCGCCGGCGCGCTCCCCTTTGCACCCCTCTGGGTCAGCGACGACGACGCCCGCTTCAGCCTGCCGCGGGTCGTGGCCGCAGGCCGGGTGGCCCTCTTTCATGTCCTCTTCCCCGACCCCTGGTGGAAAAATGAACACAAAGTCAGGCGCCTCTTTTCCCCGCCGTTCGTCGATCTGCTGGCCACTTGCCTGCAAGCAGGGGGGCTGCTCCATTTCAAAAGCGATGTGCAGGCGTACGGCGAACTGGTGCGCTACCTGGTCGAACAGCATCCGGCCTTTTCCCCCCACACCCCGGCCGCAGCCGAGCAGATCGGCACAGCCGCACCGACCCATCGTGAGCAGTGGTGCCAACGACATGGCAAGCCCGTCTGGACCTACTATTTTACGCGCAGATGAAATCGCCCCCTTTTCCCAAAAAACCGACTGTCGTGCT
>JAPLGY010000014.1 GCA_026389955.1 Caldilinea sp.
CTCATTCAACGAGACGCTTTCAACGTCTTCGCGCCAGTACGCCTGCATCGCCACCGTGATGATTTGTTTGCGATCCGTCGTTTTGGGACGCCCTCTTGATGCTTTTGCCATCGTTGTATTCGAAGTCATAGTTTGGTACCAATGGGTATTTTAATTTGGCAATGGGTAAATTTTTTTAACATAATACCGCAAGGTACGTAAATATGCCAGCGGAGACGCTCCCTGGGGTGCAAGCAAGAGTTGTCAGTGAATTTTGAGAAGAGACCTCTCTGTGGCAAAAAAGGGGTGTGATTGCAAAACAAACCATTGTTGCCAAGAGAGGTCAATGGCAGCTGCCAGATCTTTGCCGCTCAAATAGCCTGTAAAATGCACAGCATGTCGAGCAAACTGTCGCTCAAGGCAGGGGCGGGACGGCCCATCCCCGACAATGGCAAGCCGGACATCTGGCAGCGCATCCAAAACCGGCACCAGCCAATCTACCCGCTTTTCGGGGGACAACCGCCCCACATAGAGCAGCAACCTTTTGTCACTTTCACCCTCAGTCAGACGCTGACGCCAGCCAATGTCTCGGTGGCACGGATCAAAAAATTTGCTGTCGACGCCCCGTGTCCAGACCTTGACATGGCGGTATCCGCTCACCATCAATTCTTGCTGCGTTACGGTGGAAGGACAAAGGTTCAGATCGGCATGGTTGTGCATCCATCGAAAAAATCGCACCAACGGACGGTAACAGAAGCGCAACCCCCAACGCATCGCAAAGCCCGGCACATCGGTGTGGTAGGATGCAACCAAGGGCAACTTCAGTTGACAGGCATGGCGAAGGCCGACATAGCCAAGTGAAACCGGATTGAGCACATGAACAAGGTCGGGCTTGAATGCGCGCAGTTCTTCCAGTACACTGACGACGGGCGGCACCAGTTTCAGCTCTGGATACAGCGGAAAGGGGATGCCATTGAGACCAACAATCCTGAACCTGCTGTAGTAACGCGGACCACCACTGGGGGCAAAGACGATGCTCTCATGATTCCTGAATGCCAGATGATCTAGCAGATGACACAACGTATTGACAATGCCATCTACCTTGGGCAGGAATGTTTCGGTAAACAGGGCGATGCGCATGGGAGTCACGACCAGTACCCCCAATCGTTCGTCCGCAGATGCCTCGGCAACAGGCCTGTATAGAGTAACAAACAGCGCGCAAGCGAGTGTAGCGTTTTGCGCGCCACCCCGCGCTGCAGCCGACGGTGGTCATGCTCGTAGACGATCAGATCAGGGGCAAACTGGATCGCATGTCGATGACGAGACAGCCGCCACCCATACTCTGAATCTTCGTTGCAGGTCAAGGCTGGATCAAAGCCACCAGTGTCCAAAAATACACTGCGCCGAACGAGAAAATTCGAGCCCGACACAGCTGGAATTTTTATCCCCGCCAACAAACGCTGGCCGAGCAAGAAACAACGATAGTACAGCTGGTATGCTTGCTGCGAAAGCTTCGTCCCATATACGGCGGCGGCAGCCTCATAGCGCTGTAGTTGAAAAAAATAGTCTGGCGCAAAACTGATGTCTGCATCTGTGAACAGCAGCCACGCAGTCGTTGCCAGGCGAGCGCCCAGGTTGCGCGCCTCGGCAATCTGGGCAGTGCTGCGCAACACCTTGGTTCGTTCAGGGCGTTTGGATTGAACCAACGCTGGCGTCCGATCGTCGCTGGCATCGACAACGATCAAAAAGACCGACGGCGGGAGTGACACAAGAAAGGGGACAATGTTTTTTTCTTCGTTTCTGGTTGGCAGCACGACAGTGATGTCGTCAAGTTGGAGGATGGGTCGCCTTTCCATCGTCATTTCTCTGTCGCTCTTGTCCACAAACAAATACAACGATCACACTACAGCGCCGCCATAATCCGATCAGGCCAGTTGCTTGTGATAGAGCTGGCACCTACCCTTGCCAATTGCAGCGCCCGATGTGGCTCGTCTACCGTCCAGGTCCAGACCGGCAGACTGTGTATCGCTGCATCGCGTATAAAACGTTCTGCCCCATAGTGATGGCTGACGTTCAATCCCATTGGTTGGGCTGCATACGCCTGCAGTCGGGAGAGATGAAACGCCAGCCGTGTGTTCAAGATCCGGAGCAGTGTGCGAAGATAGCCATCGACATTCAGTAAGACATGAAGGCTCGGTTCCAGCCGACGTACCCGGCGTGCATCTGCCCAGGTACAGCCGCTCAGTACAACTTCATCCAGCATGCTGTGCTTCTGCACAAGCGCCACAACCGCTTCGATCGCCGCAGGTGTTTTGATGTCCAAGTTGACAGGGATTTTTCCGCGAGTGAGCACCAGCACTTCATCCAGTGTAGGAATCCGTTCGCCACAATACGCAGCCCCACGCCAAGCCCCGGCATCCAGTGTCTTGAGTTCAGCAGCAGTGAGTTCTTCCACACGCCGAGGACACGCAGTGATGGACAGGAGCGAGGCGCTGTGGAAAATGACAGGCACATGGTCGCGGCTCAATCGCACATCCAGTTCCACCATATCAACGCCAATGGTGATAGCACCTCTGATTGCACAGAGGGTGTTCTCGGGATATACGCCTGAATAACCGCGATGCGCGACGATTTGCGGTTTGCGCACAATTCTGTACACAATGCTCCCCCCTTCCCTGTTCGGTGTCCAGCGATTGTCCTTCTGTCTGCAGGATACACTGTTACAGTTAAAGGTTGGGGTACACTGTGTTATAGATTGATAACGATCCGATTTTCGTGCATTGATACAAGGGGATTTTTTAGAACATACAGACCAAACGAAACCGC
>JAPLGY010000700.1 GCA_026389955.1 Caldilinea sp.
GCCCTGCTGGCGGCGTTGCTGCTGGCGCTCAACCCCTTGGCCATCAGTTTTGCACCGACTGCATTTACCGACCCCCTGATGGTGCTGGCTGGGCTGTTGGCGCTCTGCCTGGCTGCCAGTCGGCGCTGGCTGTGGGCGGGGATCTGGCTGGGGAGTGCTGTGATGACCAAACAGCAGGGAGTGTTGTTCGCCCCCTGGGTCGTGGCTGCTCTCTTCTGGCCAGCCGAGAGCAGGCCCCGCACCCTCTCGGCGCTGGCCGCCCTGCTGGCTGGGCTGCTCCTGGTCGTGGCTCCGATCGTCTGCTGGGACAGCCTGCGCTTGGCAGTGGCGCCGTCGCCGTGGGATCTGGGTGCTCGCCATGCGAGCGGGCTGGCGCTGGCCGCGCCCGAGAGCTGGCTGCCACGGCTCCTCTCCTGGGCACAGCTGAGCGCAACAGCGCTTGGCCCCCCTTGGCCGTGGGGGTTGCTGCTGGGGGCCGTGGGCTGGCAGGCTCTCCGGCGAGAAAGGCTGGAGGCTGGGATTGGCGGGCGGCGTACAGCCCCGGCGAGCCAACCGGCCTGGGCGCTGGCGCTGTGGGGGCTCTGGTTTCTGGCGCTGCACCTGCTCTCCACCGCACAGATTTGGGACCGGTATCTGCTGCCGCTGGCCCCGGCAGTGGCGCTGCTGGGGGCCTTTGGGGCCGTGTGGGTGCTGGCCCCCGAAGGACGGTTGTCCGCACGCCAGGGCGCGCTGCCCGCCACAGTCCTGGCGCTGTGGCTGGGCTTGCTGGCCATGCCGGCCAGCCGGGCAGCCCTGGGCCAGCTGGCGCTGGGTGGGGATCGCGGCGCCTTCACAGGCATCGAAGAGATCTCTGGCTGGCTGGCAGAGCGCACCGACGGCCGGCCAGTGCTCTACCACCGCACCGTCGGCTGGCATTTCAATTTTCATCTGTTTGCGCCGGTCCAGGCCGGCACGCTGGAGCTGCGCTGGTACCCCAGCAGCGTGCATCTGGCGGACAATGCGGCCAAGAGCCCCCACCGTCCGCGCTACCTGGTGGAGGCCGACTGGTCCCCGGATCGAGACCTGGCGGTCCAGCTGGCGCAGCGCCGGCTGCAAGCCCTCCCCCTGCTGCGCGCCGGGCGCTTCATCCTCTATGCGATCGGCGAAAAAGAAATCCATCCGCAGCCCTGGCGTCTGTGCGCCCGGCCCACAGGTCTGCCGACGGGCTGGGCGCTGTTCGCCCGGGGCAATGTCGAGCCGGCCAGCTCCCCGGTCCGGGGGAGCCCATGAACAGGCGGACAGGGCCCCTGCGCTGGCAGCATGGCGCCGCTGCCGGGCTGCTGGCCGGGTTCGTCCTGTGGCTCTACAGCCAGCTGCTCTTCACCGACCGGGTGCTGGCGGGCGGCGACATCCAGCTCTATTTCTATCCTTACTGGTCCTACACCGGCGCGCAGCTGCGCGCCGGCGAGCTGCCCTTTTGGAACCCCTATTTGTTTCTGGGGGGGCCTCTGCTGGCCAACCCACAGGCCGCCGTGCTCTACCCGCTGCACTGGCCGCTCTTTGCAGCCGGCGGCTGGGGTCTGCCGGTGACCGACCAGATCTACTGGAGCGCTGCGCTGCACACCTGGCTGTTGGGGCTGGGGGGCTATGCGTTGCTGCGGTTCTGGGGGTATGGGTGGATGCCTGCCCTGTTGGCTGGCCTGCTTTTGGCGGGCAGCGGCTTTGTCGGCGGGCTGGTCGCCCATATCAACCAGCTCAACGCCACCGCCTGGCTGCCCTGGGCGCTGTGGGTGCTGGCCTGGGCAAAGGCTCGCCTGCCCGCCCGCCTGGGCTGGCGAGCGGCGGAGTGGTCTGTGCTGCTGCGTGCCAGCGCCCTGTACGCTGTGGCAGTGGCGCTGATGGTGCTGGCGGGCCACACCCAGACCCTCTTTATCAACCTTTGCGGCCTGGCCCTCTGGCTGCTCTGGCCAGGATCCTGCCGGGCAGCGGGCGGAGCACGCCGTTGCTGGATTGAACCGCTGCCGTCGCTGGCTGTCTACAGCATTGGGCTGGGGCTGGCGCTGCTGATCGCCGCCCCCCAGTTGCTGCCGGCCCTGGAATTGAGCGCGCTGGGGCTGCGCAGCGGCGGGCTGAGCTACGGAGAGGCCACCAGCTTCAGCCTGCAGCCGCTGGCGCTGGGCTGGACACTGCTGCCCAGCTACGGGCTGGCCGACCTGGGCGCAGTCTTCGACACCCCCGGCTACAGCGAATATGTGGCCTATCTGGGGCTGACCGGGCTGGGGGCAGCCCTGCTGGGGATGTGGCGCGGAAAAGGACCCGCCCGGCCGGCAGGTCTGCTGCTGGCGATGCTGGGGTTTTTGTTGGCTTTGGGGCGCTGGAACCCCCTCTATTTTTTGCTCTACCAGCTGGTGCCCGGTTTTGACCTGTTCCGGGCACCAGCGCGCTGGATGATGCTCTACACCTTCGGGATGGCACTGCTGGGGGGCGCCGGGCTGGCAGCCCTGCCAAAAGGTCGGCTGCCGGTCCTGGCCGGGCTGATCGGACTGGCAGCGGTCGAATTGTGGTTTGCTGCGCGCAGCCTTCCCTACAGCCATCCGACCGCACCGCAGGCTATCTTCGAGGTGCGCAGCGCGCCAGCCCATCTGCTGACCAGCCCCGACCGGAAATTCCCCGGGGCAGCCGCCCGCTTTCTTGGCATGAGCCAGATCACCTACGACCCTGGCGATCTGGCCGACTACCGCCGACAGCTGGTCGAAGCGTCCCCCGACCCGCTTGATGCCCAAGCCTTTCAGGAGCTGGTGATCGCGCAGAAGGTGCAGGAACTGCTCGTTCCCAATTTGCCCCTCTTCTGGCAGATTCCGGCCGTAGATGGTTTTGACGGCGGCCTGCTGCCGCTGCAGCGGTACCTCCGGCTGGCTGAACTGTTGGTGCCGCCTGAGCGGCTGGTGCCAGACGGCCGCCTGCGCGAACAGATCGACCAGGTGCCGCCCAGCAGCCTGTTGGCCATGCTCAACGTCGCCTATGTGGTGACCGACAAGGTCGGCGATCTCTGGTTCGAAGATGTCTTCTACGACCGCAGGATCGGGGCTGCACTGGCCCATCTGGACGCTCCGCTGGAGGTCGAGGTGCCCTCTGTCTTCGAGGCAACACACGTCGACCTGATCGGCGCCGTCGCGGGCGAAAGCGCTGCGTGGGCTCGGGGGACAGAGACGGTGGCCTGGCTGGAAGTGACAGACCGCTCCGGCGCAGTCGAGCGCCTCCCGCTGACAGCTGGGGGGGAGAGCGGGGCTCATTTTGCCGATGCTGCCCTCGACAGCCCGTGGGCCGCCCGCAGCGGCGTGACCGTGGCCTACCGCGATCTGGAAGGGGGCCGACAGGAGTACCGGGCCCGGCTGCCGCTGGCCAGCGCCCGCGAGGTGGCTTCGCTGCGCATCCGGGCGGTCACTGCGCCGGCCACCTTGACCGTCCAGGCGATCACCCTCTACGATGCCCGGACCCGAATGTTTGTCCCGCTGCTGCCGAGCGACCGCGGCCGCTTTCAACTGGAACACAGCGGCGACGTCAAAATCTACCGCAACTTGGACCTGCTGCCTCGCGCCTTTCTGGCCCGCCAGCCGGTGGCGGTCGCCGATCTCGAGACAGCCATCGAGGTTGTGCGTGCCTCTGCAGGAACCATTACCCCTGTCGAAGGCACCCTCGACGGGGCCCAGCCGGCCGGGCCGGCCGACCGGGCCGAACTCCTCGCCTACCAGCCTGAACGGGTGCAGATTCGAACCCAGAGCGCTGCACCGGCATTGTTGGTGCTGAGCGACAGCTTTTATCCGGGCTGGTCGGCGACTGTCGATGGCTTTCCAGCCCAGATCAAAGCCACCAACGTCCAGTTTCGTGGGGTCGTGGTGCCGGCTGGGGTGCACACGGTGACCTTCACCTTCTTGCCCACCAGCTGGAAGCTGGGAGGGGGGTTGGCTGGATTGGGGGGAGGTCTGCTCCTGGCGCTGGCCAGCATCGGATGCATACTGGGGGGCAAAGTGCGCTATAATCACAGACACGGCATAGTTACGACAGAGGCACGGTGAGTGGGATGAACATCTTCAATCGTATCGTAGCGGTTTTGCTCTGGACAGGCCTGCTGCTGGCCAGCCTGGTTGCAGCGGTCGCCCCCTTGTCGGCGCTGAATTGGCTCCAGACCACGCTGGCCAGCCTGGCAGCATGGCTGGCTGCCGTCCAGCAAGAGACCCCGGTCTATTTTGTGATTGGCCAGGCTGCCTTTGGAATCGGGGTGCTGCTGGTGCTGGGGGGCTTGCTTTTTTTGGAAGGAACCAGCCTGCGCCGGCGCGGGGTCCGGGTCCATACCCCAGAAGGAGGTGCGGCTGAGCTGGACACCCTCAGCGTGGCCCGGCGCCTGCAGTGGCACCTGGACCAACTGGCCGAGGTGATCACCGTGGTGCCCATCGTGCGGCCGCGCGGCAGCACCGTCGACATCCGGCTGGAAATCGAGGCAACACCCCACAGCGATGTGCCCCTCAAAACCGACGAGGTGGTCGATGTGACCCGCACCGTGGTCGAGCAGGACATGGGGCTGCGGCTGGGAAAACTGGATGTACACATTCGCTGTGCCCCTTTTACCCCCGAGTGGAGCCCGTGAGCGGCCATGCCGACTTTCCCAGCTCTGCCGAGGAGACCGGCCCGTTCTGTCCGCATCCTCCTACACAAATGATCGAACGCATGGCCGGAAACGACCCAACTGCTGCGCTGACCCCCCAGAACAGACGCCAGCCTCCGCCCAGCTGGCGGGCTGGGCCAGCCCCCCAGCTGCTGTGGGCAGAGGCTGCTGCGGACGGGGCACCGGGTGTGGAGGGGCGCGCTGGAGTGCCTGCTCTTTGTCGCCGATGCGCCGGTCGAGGCTGCCCAGCTGGCGCGGGCAGTTCATGTTGCGGTCGAGCGGGTCGAGGCAGAACTGCGCTGCCTGGAGGCGGCGTATCAAGCTGCCGGGCGTGGGCTGCGGCTGGCAGAACGCAACGGGCGTTTTCAGCTTGTGACCGTGCCGGCGGCGGCACCTCTGATCGAGACCTTCCTGACGCTGGAGACAAGTGCCCGGCTGAGCGGCCCAGCGCTGGAGACGCTGGCGATCGTGGCCTATCGTCAACCAGCGACACGCGCCCAGATCGAGGCAGTGCGGGGGGTGGACTGTTCGGGCTTGCTGCGTTCGCTGCTGCAGCGTGGCCTGCTCGAGGAGGTTGACCGGCTCGACGCGCCTGGCCGCCCGGTGCGCTACGGGGTCACCGAGCTGTTTATGCAGCATTTTGGGTTGACCCGGCTGCAGGAATTGCCTCCTTTGGAGCGGACTGAAGACGAACAGCTCGACACGGTGTTGGCCTCAGAACAGTTTTGACCTTTCCCAAAACTGGCCCGCGCGATCGGCGTTTTTCGTGGTATGATGTAGAGCAAGAGAAGTTTGTTTCGTCCAAGAAAATGGTAGGGATTGCCATGCGTACCTTGTCTCGTTGGTTCGGGTTGTGGTTGGCGGCGATCCTGGTCGTCAGTCTGGCTGGAGCAGCGGCGTTGCCCGCCAGCGCCGCCGAGAAGAGCCTGGTCTGGGAACGGTTCGACGTCGATCTGCAGGTCAACCTGGATGGCACCTTTGATGTAGCAGAGCACCAGTCGATTCGATTTTTGGATGGAACCTTTACGTTTGGCTATCGGGACATCCCCAAGCGGCATCTGGCCTTTCTTTCGGACTGGTCGGTGGTCGATGCGGCCGGAAACCGCTACACCCAGGCGGAGGGTGGCAGGGTGCCCTACACGTTTGTGGTCGACGACGTCGGCAGCAGCTATACGATTCGCTGGTATTTCCCGGAAACCGACCAGCCCCAGCGCTACACGTTGCGCTATCGGGTGCACGATGGCCTGCGTTACTATGCTGGCGGAGACCAGCTGTGGTGGAAGGCGGTCTTTGCCGACCGGCAGTTCCCGGTAGCTGCCTCGCGCGTGCGGGTGGTGGTGCCGAGCCCGGCCACGATCGAACAATGGGGGGCCTACCTGGGCACGGCGGAGGCGGGCGACGACGTGCTCTCAGGCTTTTCGAGAACGTTGGGGGCCGGTGGCGACCGTGGCGTTGGGGGTGTTGGGGGTGGCCCTGCTGCTGGGCGGGCCGGTGCTGGTCTATCTGATGTGGTATCGCTTCGGTCGCGACAAACCGGTCGAACGGGTCGCCGACTATCTGCCCGAACCGCCGGACGAGCTCGCCCCTGGGCTGGCCGGGCTCCTGCTCGACGACAGCGCCGACATGCAAGATGTCATCGCCACGCTGGTCGACCTGGCACGGCGCAAGGTGCTGAGCATCACCGAGGTGCACGAGGCTGGTTTTTTCCGCACCGGCACCGATTTTGTCTACCGGCGCGAGGGAAAGGAGGAGCGGCTGGCTGGCTTCGAACAACAGCTGCTCGCCGCCCTCTTCGGTGTGGGGGAGGAGAAGAAGCTCTCCCAGCTCAAAAACCATTTCTATCGGGACCTGCCCGGCATCAAACAGGCCATGTATGCGGAGATGGTCTCCCGTGGCTACTATCCTACTGCGCCGGATTCGGTCCGCACCCTGTTCGGGGTAGTCGGCGGTGCGGCCATGCTGCTGGCGCTGTTGGTGGCGTTTGGGTTGAGCACCTGGCTGTTCGAGCTGACCCCTGCTGCGATCTGTCCGGGGATTGGCCTCTTTGTGGTGGCGGTGGCCATTCTGGTTGCCTCGCGCGCCATGCCGCGCAAGACAGAGAGGGGGGCGGTCGCCGCTGCGCGCTGGAAAGGGTTCAAGGAGTATCTGCGCAACATCGATCGCTACGCCGACCTGGAGGCGCAGAAAGCCCTTTGGGACCGCTGGCTGCCCTATGCGATCGCGTTTGGCGTCGACAAGGAGTACATCCGTAAATTTGAGGGGGCCAGCGCCCCGGCGCCCGGCTGGTACATTCCCTCGCCCGATCTTTACGGCCCCTACCGTCGGCGCTACTTTGGCGGTGGGTTGCCTGGGGGAGGCGAAGGAGGCGGCGAAGAAAAGGGGGGTACCCTTGGAGGGGGTCTGGGCGAAGCTTCGCGCGGGATGGGCGGTGGTCACAGAGAGAAAGCAGGTGACTATGATCGGGAGTGGCAAGACAGTCGGTCTGGTGTTGATGGGGGTCAGCGCGGCCCTGCTGTTGGTCTTCAGCATCTGGGTGTTGGCTGCGCTGGCGGGCAACGAGACGACCGGCGCGGGGGCCGTTTTGGGGTTGCTCCTGGCCTTGCTGGTCATGGGCCCGCTCTTGGGTGCCGGGGCCTATCTCTTCCGTCGGGGCGGGCAAGAACAGCGCGAATATGCCCAGGTGGCCAAAGAAAAACAGATTCTCAACGCGGTGCTGGCCCGCGGCCAGGTGACGATTCACGAACTGATCGTCGACCTGCAGTTGCCCCGTGAGGAAATCGAGCGTATGATTCAGAGTCTGGTGGGCAAACAGCTTTTCAGTGGCGCCATCAACTGGGAAAAGGGTCTGCTCTACAGCGTGGAGAGCCAAAAACTCACCAGTGACCACCGGTGTCCCAACTGCGGCGGAGAGCTACAATTTGCAGGCAAAGGGCTGATCGCCTGCCCATACTGTGGCAGCCAGGTCTTTTTGACCAGACGGGCGGCCGCACAGACAGCCCCCTGAGTGCCTCCCTGCTCGCCCAGATATGGGTCCAGTTGCGAGCCAGC
>JAPLGY010000605.1 GCA_026389955.1 Caldilinea sp.
ACGACGGCCTCCACTGGCAACCGCTCGATTATCCGCCAGCACTCGTCCTCCTGGAAACCCCAGAGGGAATTCTGGCCGGTGGCATGGAAGGCGTTTTCTTGGTGAAACACCCGGCCTGATCCCCAAAGCCGTACAACCGGCCCGCCGCACCATTCCTGCCTTCAGAACAATCCTCTCCAGGGGGAGACGCCGCAGCCTCCCCCCCCTGTCAGGACGGACTCACAACCAGCAGGGCAATCCCCACACACATCACATAAAACACAGGCACGAGGGAAATCCACAGCGCAACCTGGTAACGGCGCAAAAAAAAGGCGATCCAACTCAACACGATCGCCAACACCGTCACCACAGGCACTCCAACCACCGAAAAAAACACACGCCAGAGTGCCTGGTTTTCTGTAGAGCCAGGAGCATCAAAAATCATCGGCGAAAACATGACAGCCACCGAGGAAAACAACAGCAGCACGCCCAACAAACCCGTCATCCCACCGAGCACAATCGCAGAACGGCCGCGCGTCTTGGTCAGAAAGCCCATCCGTTTCCCCCCCGTTCTTTGATTTCGTCTGGATCGATTCCAGCCAATCTATTATAATCAAACGAGGAAGGGTGGCAACCTGTCCAAAACTTGGCCAGGAGCGCCCGAATTGTTGACAAACGCAGACCAAAGACCGGTCGGAGGAATACCCGATGGCGACCATCGAATACTATTTTGAAAATGTCGAGCCAGGAGCTGTCTTGCAGCTGGGCAGCCGCACCGTGACCGCTGAGGAGATCGTCGCGTTTGCGCGCGAGTTTGACCCCCAGCCTTTCCACATCGACCCAGAGGCGGCCAGCCACTCTATTTTTGGTGGCCTCATCGCCAGCGGCTGGCATATCTGCTCGATGACCATGCGGCTGTTGGTCGAACATTACTTGAGCCGGGCCGCCAGCCTGGGCTCGCCTGGCGTCGACCAGATCCGCTGGCTGCGCCCAGTGCGGCCAGGCGACACGATCACCGCCCACGTCGTCGTGCTGGAAACCCGTCCCTCCCAAAGCAAGCCCGACCGTGGAGCGGTTAAACTGCGCACCGAGGTCACCAACCAGCAGGGCGAACTGGTCATGACGATGGAAAACACCGGGCTGATGGCCCGCCGCCCCTGAACCACACGCGCCCCAGGAGATTCTATGCATACCCGCCTCTGTTCACCCCTGGTGCTGGCCCTGCTGACCCTGCTGGCCCTCGCCCAGACCTCCTTGGCCGGCGAACCGATCGCGCCGACAGGCAGCGCCACCGTCCCTCCTGCTGTGCCCGAACGGCTGCTGGCCGGCGACTTCGAATGCAAAAACACCGGCTACTATGACGGGGATGTGCCAGACGATCTGTGGGTCAACCGCCCCAACCGAATCCCCAACAGCTGGGTCTTGACCTATACCGGCAGCCAGCCCGTCGTCGACAGCGCACGCATCTATTTCGCCGAGCGCTGCGATGGCTCGGCCCACGTCGAACGCATCTCGGGCGAAGACAGCGTGCTGATGCAGGCACGCGACATCGAATGGAGCTCTGAACCGGGCAAACCTTTCGACGCCAGCCTGTACCAACAGGTAGAAGTCGTCAGCGGCACCACCTACAGCCTCAGCGGCTGGATGCTCACCCTCTGCGGCGGCAGCAACACCGCCCCACGCAACGACTGTCCCGCAGACTATTACATGGCCAAACTGCTCGGTATGGACCCGACCGGCGGCACCGACCCCACCGCCCCCACCGTCGAATGGGTCGAAAACCGCCGCAACTTCGTGCAGGCTGACGGCGTCACCCGCTACGGCTGGCAAAATCTACAGATCGCCGCCACCGCACAAGGACCCACCCTCACCGTCTTCGCCCGCATCCGCAGCCCCTTCCGCTGGCATGGCAACCATGGATTTCTGGACGCGCTCAGCCTGGTCCAGGCCCCCACAGCAACCCTCACCGCCAGCCTCCCTGCGACCGGCACAGTCAGCCTCCGCTGGACAGGCAGCCTTGGCCCCGATATACCCCTGGCCGGCGGCACACACCGTCTGCGCTACAACGTCCAGTACTGGCACGACAACAACCAACGCTGGATCGACCTTCTCCAGGAGACAGAGGAAGAGAGCACAGGCTTTACAGCCGCCTGCCCAGGCAGCACCTACCGCTTCCGGGTCCAGCCACGCGCCGAACAGCCCACAGGCACCGGCCTCTCTCCCAACCAGCGCTACCCAGGCCTCTGGAGCGAACCGGTCGAACTGTTTGTGCCCGCCACAGGAGGAGACCCCGGCACGGCCCCCCCAGCCGCAGAGCAGCTCTTCCTGCCCATCGTCGGCAACCAACGCACCTGCTGACCTGCCGCGCGGCAACCGCTTTGAACGGTTTGCCCGGCGGGCAGTTCGCTGGTAAAATCTGAAACCATGATGCCAGAACGCAGTGCACAGATCGTCGCCAATTTGGAAGAGGTTCGCCGACGGATTGCAGCGGCAGCCTACCGGGCAGGCCGTTCTCCCACAGAAATCCAACTGGTGGCGGTCAGCAAAACCTACCCGCTGGAAGACATCGTGGCAGCATTGGCTGCCGGCCAGGTAGATTTTGGAGAGAGCCGTCTGGAAGAGCTCTGGGCCAAGGTCGAAGCCGCGCGCGACCGTCAGCTCTCCCCCCTCCGCTGGCACCTGATCGGAACCATCCAGAGCCGCAAGACGCGCGAGGCCGTCGGCCCCTTCACCCTCATACACTCGGTCGACCGGACCAAAGTCGCCCAGCGGCTGAGCCATGACGCCGTTGCAGCCGGCCAGAAGCTCGATGTGCTGCTGGAGGTGAATGTCAGCGGCGAGAGCAGCAAACATGGCTTCAGCCCCGCCGAACTGCGCACAGAGAGTGCAGCGCTGCTCGCCCTGCCCGGCCTTCAGATCCACGGGTTGATGACCCTGGCTCCCTACAGCGACGACCCCGAGAGCACTCGCCCCTTTTTCCGGGCCTTGCGCCGGCTGCGCGACGAGCTGGCCACCCACTACCCACAGTCAGACTGGAGCGAACTGTCCATGGGCATGACCAACGATTTTGAAGTTGCCATCGAAGAAGGTGCGACGCTGGTGCGCGTCGGTTCTGCCATCTTTGGAGCCAGGGTCATCAACCCGTGGATCT
>JAPLGY010000555.1 GCA_026389955.1 Caldilinea sp.
CGAGGAGGAGGGGACCGTCAAACTGCTGGACTGGATCACCGCTGCGCTGGGTGTAGCGCTGATTCTGGCCCCCTTCGTACTGGGCTACATGGCGGTCATGGCCGCCCTGTACACCGGAATTTTGGGCGGCGCAGCGGTCGTCGCCCTGGCTGTCTGGGGAGAGGTCACGCTTGGCAGAGAGATGGGTCACGCGTTGTAAAAGGAGTGGTGCTGCAAACCCAAAGCGTCGATGAACAGTTGCGAAGGCTGGCGATGACAAGACCGGTATCGCCAGCCAGGCAACCAACAGCGGAGGGGGGGCGACTGCCCCCCCTCCGCTCTGTCGTCGCACAGACACTTTCACAGCCAGAAACGTCACCGCCCCCCGGACCGATATGGATGTGAAAGCCCAGTATTCTATACTAGAAATCCTGGACGATTGGACAAGCCGTGCGTTCAAAGGCCGTGCGTTCAAAAATGGTGTGCTTCTGCGGCTGGAGTCACCGATACAGTTGGAAACAGGTACAAAAACGAGTATGCAGAACAGCCATCCATCCCCCTTCCGCTCGATCAAACAGTTTGTGATCGGCACTCCTTTTCCCAACAGCGCAGAACTGCACGAACGGCTGGACAAAGTTCGGGCACTGGCTGTGTTCGCCTCAGACCCTATCAGCAGCAACGCCTACGCGACCGAAGCCATCCTCAGTGTTCTGATCCTGCTCGGAAGCGGAGCCCTGTCCATGACCCTGCCCATCGCAGCAGGGATTGCCGCGCTGGTGGTTTTGGTCGTCTTCAGCTACGTGCAGACCATTCTCCATTATCCAGGCGGGGGGGGGGCCTATACGGTCACCAAAGACAATCTGGGCAGAATCCCCTCGCTGTTTGCTGCAGCCGCCCTGCTCATCGACTACACCTTGACCGTCTCCGTCTCCGTCTCGGCTGGAATTCGTGCCTTGACCTCAGCTTTCCCAGAATTCTACGACGCTCGAGTGGTTCTTGCGATCGCAGCGATCGGACTCCTCACCTGGATCAACCTGCGCGGGGTGCGCGAGAGCGGCACAGTTTTTGCTCTGCCAACCTATGCCTTCATCGGCGGCGTTCTCTGTGTCATTGTCCTGGGCCTGGCCCGTTTCTGGGGGCTGCTCGGCGCGCCGCTGGAGGCCCATCCCGTCTGGATCAGCCCGGCCGACCCGATCACCCAAGCTGCCTATGTCTGGCTGATTCTGCGCGCCTTCGCCGCTGGGTGCACGGCACTCACCGGGATCGAGGCGATCAGCAATGGCGTGCAGGCCTTTAAACCGCCAGAAGCCAAAAATGCAGCTGCCACGATGGTATGGATGGGGGTCATTGCCATGACACTTTTTCTAGGAATCTCTTTCTTGTCCACCCAGTTGGCCATCGTCCCCACGGAGGATGAAAGCGTGCTCTCCCAGCTCACACGCAGCGTGGCTGGAAATGGGTTCCTCTACTACTGGGTCCAAATCTTTACAATGTTGATTCTGATTTTAGCCGCCAACACCGGCTACCAGGACTTTCCACGGCTGAGCTCTTTTCTGGCCCACGACGGGTTTCTCCCCCGCTGGCTGCAAAACCGGGGCAGCCGTCTTGTCTTCAGCTCGGGCATCCTGGTACTGGCGATTCTTTCATCGCTCGTCGTGATCTTCTTCCACGCCGATGAAATCGCCATGCTCCCCCTCTATGCGCTGGGGGTGATGCTCTGTTTCACGCTCTCACAAGCAGGAATGGTCCATCTGATGGGGCGGGTGGGACGGGTGCCGCCCGGCAAGACAGTTCACACAGACGCCACAACCATCCACTATGAGCCCGGCTGGGGCTGGAAACGTGCAGTCAACGCAGTCGGAGCCGTGACCACTGGGATTGTCTTTGTGGTGCTGGTGGTGACCAAGTTTGCAGAAGGCGCCTGGCTGATCACACTGACCCTCCCTCTGCTTGTCTTCTGGCTGCGCTCCATCCATCGACACTACGACGCAGTTGCTGCTGCGCTCAGCATCCATGACCTGCAACCGATCGACAAGGTCGAAATCGCCGATATCGCAGTCGTGGCCATCGCCGACATTCACCGAGGAACCTTGCGTGCCCTCAAATACTCGCGACGGCTGGCCAGCCAGGTGCGTGCCGTCACCGTCGTCACCAACAACGAACAGGAAGAGCGCATCCGCCGGCGGTGGAACAACTTCCCAGAACTGACCCACGACATCGAGCTGGATATCATTCGCTACGAATTTCGCGATATCCTCTCCCCGCTGATCCAATACGTCGAACAGATCTCAGAACAAGACTACCCATCCTCGCTCATCACAGTCGTCATCCCAGAATTTGTACCGGAGTCCTTGTCAGCCCATCTGCTGCACAACCAGACAGCAAATCTGCTGCGTATGCGGCTGCTGGGCCACGAAAACATTGTGGTGATCGACATCCCCTATCATATCCACGACCCACACCGGCAGGCCGAAGAAAAACCATGGCTGACTCTCCACTGAACCCCACCTGCCACGCGGCAAGTGACACGCCGCCACAGTAGAAGCTCTTGGGTGGCTTGGCTGAATTTTTCTGTCAAATCCCCAAAATCCCTTTGACCTGACGAAGCGTCTCTGCCGTACAAAGTACAAAAAGGGTATCGCCCGCCTCCAGCACTGTGCTGCCATCTGGAACAAAAAAACGCTGCTCACGTCCAATCAACACCATCAACGTACCAGGGGGCAGCCCCAAATTGACCAGCTGCCTGCCAACGCCCGACGAGCCAGCCGGCAGGTCGATCTCCACCAAATCTCCGCGAATTCCTTCGGTTGGCTCAAACACAAGCGGCGAACGTCGACGAGAAAGCAGCGGCGCCGCCACCCGCAGCCAGCGCGCCATCTGCGGTATGGTGCTGCCCTGGATCAAAACAGAGGTCAACACCACAAAAAAGACCAGATTGAAGATGTTGTTGGCCTCGGGAATCCCAGCCAACAGAGGAAACGTTGCCAGGATGATCGGTACTGCCCCACGCAACCCCACCCACCCCACCATCATCACCTTGCGCCAGTGCATCCGAAAGGGGGCAAGGGCCAAAAACACACTGATCGGGCGGGCCAGCAACAAAAGAAACGCCGACATCAACAGCCCACTCCCCGCCACGGCGAACAGCTGCGAAGGAAAGACCAGCAAACCCAAAGTCAAAAACATCGCAATCTGCATCAGCCAGGCCAGACCTTCAAAAAAACTGCGCAAGCTCCGCTGATGGAGGATCCTGCGGTTGCCAACAACAATGCCCGCCAGATAGACCGCCAAAAATCCGTTGCCGCCGATCCATGCAGTCACACTGTACGCCAACAAGACCAGCGCAAGCAACAAAACAGGATAGAGCCCTTCATAGCCGAGCCGAAGCTGATAGATCAACACCACCATCAACCGCGCCCCCAGA
>JAPLGY010000198.1 GCA_026389955.1 Caldilinea sp.
CGGTGCCGTTCCCTCCCTTTTACTTTTCTTGGAGCCCGACGGGCGAGCAGCTGGCTTATTTGAGCAACTGGATGCGTCCTGGGGCGCTGTCGATGGCGCTGCGTGTCGTCGAAGTCGGCGAGCCGAGCGGCACTGCCCGCACAGTGGCCGAGGGGCAGCCCTTTTACTTCTCCTGGGCACCCGACGGCCAGCGGCTGCTGGCGCACATCGACAACCAGCGGGTCGAGCTGCTCGAACTGGAGGGAGCGTCCCAGCCGCTGTTGGCTGGGGGAGGCCAGTTTGCGGCCCCGCAGTGGGCCCCCGACGGCGAGCGGCTGATCTACGCCACGCAGGGAGAGCGACAGCGGCTGATTGTGGCCGACCTGGCCGGCGAAGAATTGGTGGAACTGACGGACTACCCGGGACGGATCACCTTTACCTTGAGCCCGGACGGCAGTCGGCTGGCCTATGTGGTCACCGAACAAGAAACCCAGATGAGCACCCTGGGGTCGCTGTATGCGGTCGAGCTGGAGAGCCTGCGCACGCGAGAGGTGAGCGAAAGCCCGGTGTTGGGCTTTTACTGGAGCCCGAACGGCACACAGCTGGCCTATCTGGCTGTGGAAGCGATCGACGGAGAGCTGGGGTTGCGCTGGCATGTGTGGGACGGGCGGCGTTCCGAGCCGTACGCGTGGTTTTTGCCCTCGCGCACCTATTTTGAGAACTACCTGCCTTTTTTTGACCAGTAT
Source organism: Caldilinea sp. (assembly GCA_026389955.1). The sequence continues at coordinate 726 of JAPLGY010000198.1, forward strand.
GCACAGAGCCACCGGATTTGGGCTGCGGACAGCAGTGCCTTTGTCTTTGTGGGCACCGTGCCCGGCGAGGGCAGCGGGATCTGGGTTCAGCAGCTGGGGGGAGAGCGCACGCTGCTGGGCACGGGCATGACCGCTGCCTGGTCGCCGGCCGAGGCGACGGTTTCCCCGGAATGAACATTCTGGCCCTCTCTGACCTTGGCGAGCGCGACATCCAGGCCATCTGGGCGCTGGTCGGCGCTGCCGACAGCCCGCTCGGCGGCACGGTGGCGTGGTCGTTTGAAGGAAACGGCATTCGCACCCGCGCCACCTTCATTCAGGCATTCCGAGAGCTTGGCCTTCAGTTCACCGAACTGCCCAACCTGCTCAAGACCCACGAGCGTGTGGAAGACCTTGCGGGGTATCTGGATCTTTTCTTCACGCACTACGTCATTCGAGAGTCCGACCACGCCAGGCTGGTTGCTTTTGCAAAAGCGAGCTCGCGGCCTGTGGTCAACGCCATGACCGGCTTGGGCCATCCATGCGAGGTGCTCACCGACGCCTACTTCATCGACCGTACGATCCAGCCGCTGGCCTCGGCCACTGTCTGTCTTTGGGGTCCAACGACCAATGTCTTTCGTTCCTGGCACGAACTGGCAGCGGTGCTTGGCGTCACGGTCATCCACGTCTGTGAGGAGCGGCACCACGAGGCGGGGAGTGTGGTGCACTTTACTGCAAAGCTTCCTGCACACGCAGATGTGGTGATCACCGATGGCTGGCCCAGCGACGTGGAAGGAAGCCTCTCTCCGCTCACGGCGGAACACCTGGCCCACCTGGGCTTTCCGGCGTTGTTGCCCACGCCCCCCTTCACGGTGGGGCGAGAGCTGTGTGTGGATCCGTTGAACTATCCTGGCTTTGTGGGGTATGCGCAGAAGGGTCTTCTGCTGCCGGTTCACAAGGCGATTCTGCGGTATGCGACAGCGGCTTGACCGGCTGGCTGGGAGGATCCTCCCGTATGGGTGGATAAACTGAAGCGAGTGGTCGTTGTCCTGGCCCACGGGGCTGCCGGGATGCTGCGCGCAGATTTTCGCAGCCAGCTGGCTGGGCTGCTCGACATTGCTGCGCCATCGCTCTGGCTTCGCTACACGGAACTGTTTGGTGGGCTGGCACGCGAGTTTGAGCTCACCCTGGTGGCCCCCAGCGCCTACCTGCCTGACCCTCGCGACGGTGTGATTCGCAATCTGGCGGCTGTTTTTGGGCCAGAGGGCACCTTGCTTGGCACCCAGGCCAAGGTATTGCTGGCCCCTGAGGATCAATTTTTTTGTCAGCCTGCCCTCACCTGGAACGCTATCCCGACCCCTGTCGGTTCTCTTGGCCTGATGATTGGGGGGGATGTCCTTTTTCCAGAAGTCGGGCGGTTGTTGGCGTTCCAGGGTGCTGAAGCGCTGGTGGTGCTGGCGGCCAGCAACAGCCAGGCACAGTACCACAAGCTGCGTTCTGGTGCGTTGGCTCGGATGCAGGACAACCAGATTTTTGCGGCCTGTTCTTTTTTGGTTGGGCCCAATTTTTTTGCCAACGACCAGGCCCCTCCCTACCTTGGAAAATCGGCGCTCTTGGCGCCGCAGGAGCTGACCCTGCGCGGGGACGGTGTGCTGGCAGAGATCGGCCATGTTCAGAGCGAGGGTGTGCTTGTCGAGGCATGGGATTTTGATGCGTTGCATACGCTCTGGGCAAAAAACGGTCTTCACACGCGCAGCCCGCTCGATGCGGCCCAGGTGAGCCAGTTGCTGGCGACGATCTACCGTCAACTGCAGAGTTCCCCGCAGCCTGTCCCCCCATCGCCGCAGCTGACCGCAGGGGAGCTCTCCTTCTCCAAGACGGTGCCCCTTGCGCTCGACGATCTGTCGGTCATGGCGTCGGTGACCAGCCGCTGGCCTCTGCATCTGCCGCAGCCGGAGGGGGAGAAGGGGGCTGCGACGGTTCACTCCGGGATGCGTGCGCTGCCGCCCGAAACCATCTCCCGCTACGAAGAAGAGACCGACGAGATGGATGCGCTCGAAGACAAACGCAGATCGGATGACCCCTTGCCCCCTGTGTAGGCGCGGCCTCTGTTGCAAAAGCGGATTTTTGAAGGCCGTCGATTTGACGCCAACCGGCGAGCGGGCTATACTAGGGAAAGTTCTGGCGGCCATCACATCAGCAAACAAGGCCCTATCGTCTAGTGGACCAGGACTCAGCCCTTTCAAGGCTGCGACAGGGGTTCGAATCCCCTTAGGGCTACTGCACCCTCACCAGGGTGTACCATACTGATAACGTGCCGCACTCCCAAATTGTTGGGAAGCTGAGGGGTGGTTGGTGAAAGAAGTCATCGTCCTTTGACTTCTGGAAAAACCAGGCACCCCTTCTGAACATGGGTACAAAAAAACACCCGGACTGACACCCGAGATGCCTGAAAAAAAATGTACCTTCAGGCGGAACGAACCCCATCCTGTTACAAAGCCTGACAACAGACAAAAAATGATCACATAGACACCCACGACACGCTCACAGCTGTGGGGGCCTGTTGGCATCGCCGACGACTGCTTGCAAAGATGGAATTGAGTGGGTTTGGATGAACAACCAGCCTGCTTGACCCACGCAAAACCGCATAAAAATGTACGCTGACCCTGCCGGATGGGGTGTT
>JAPLGY010000632.1 GCA_026389955.1 Caldilinea sp.
ACATATATGGCTACACGTGTCAACAAATTATTTAAATTAATTCTACCCCAAATGACCAACCCAGATCCCGCAGTTCAGACCACGGCCGAGAGCAGCTGACGCAGATGGTCGCGGTACAAAATGGTCTCCGAAAGGTTGTCACACTCGTTGCAGCGCTCCCAGTCGATCCAGACATATTCGATCCCCAGCCAGCCTGCATAGCTGCGCTGCTGCAGCAGCGCCACCACCCGAGCGTAGTCGATGGTGTTGCCGACAAACGAGGTCTGCAGACGCCCCGGGCAGGCGCCGCGCACATGGAAATGGCTGGCATAGGCCAACAGCGGCTCCACCGCACAATCGGCCAGCCCTGCACGAGTGAAATGGGTGTAGTCGACCGTGAGCGTCAGCCCAGGCGTCTCCTGGACCAGCCGCAGCGCCCGCTGCGGCTCCGACACCAGCGAGCCGACATGCGCCTCGACCGCACAGACGATGCCGCAGCGGGCCGCCTGCTCGACACGCCAGGCCAGTTCCACCACCGCCCGATCCCAGCTGCGGGCCGGCTCCTCGTCGGCAAACTCGACGCCAGGCAGCAGCGTGACATGCTGCGCGCCTACCCCCCCCGCATACTCCAACGTGCGCAGAAACCAGTCGCGCGCCCGCTGACGCCGTGCCCCCTCCGGGTGATTGACGGCCCAGGGCACAAAATCAGGGTCCATCTGCAAAAAAAGATCGGCGGCCACCAACCCCTGGTCGTGCAGCTGCGAACGCAGCCGAGCGGCCGCACGAGGCAGATCGGCAAATTCACGCGACGGCCAAAGGTGCGAACGATTTTCAAACAGACCGATGTCGACACCGCTCACCCCCAACATCGCAAGCAGACGCAATACGTCGGCGTGCGGCAGCAGAGGAAACGAAAAATCAGCGCAGGCAAGACGGATCGACATGGACAGCTCCCCCATTCACCCCCTCAGACAGACAAAAAAGATTTTTCTATTGTACCTGAAGAGCGAGCAAGGAGCGAATGGTCGGCCACAGAGCGCTTGCCCGCACTCAGCCCTTCACCAATGCGGCACCCGCGTACAGCGCCTCCAGGTTGTTCTGCAGCAGATCGGCGTGGCGCTCCGGCAGATGGTCGCGCAGCGCAGCACCCATTGCCTCCAGCGTCACCACTGGACGCAAGGCCAGCAGGGCACCCAACAACACCAGATTGGCCAGCCGCGGGCTGCCAAAACGCTGGGCCACCTCGCTGGCTGGCACGGCAACCGCACACAAGTCCACACGCTCGACCGGCCGCTGCACCAACGTGCTGTCGTAGACCAGCAGCCCGCCAGCCACCACCAACGGTTCATATTTGTCCACCGAAGGCAGGTTGAGTGCCACCACACACTCCGGATGACGCACCAGCGGCGCCCCGATCGGCTCGTCCCCCACCACCACCGTGCAGTGCGCAGTCCCCCCACGCATCTCAGGCCCGTACGAAGGAATCCAGGTCACTTCCAACCCACTCGCCAACGCCGCATGGGCCAGCAGTTGGCCCGCCAGCAGCGCACCCTGCCCCCCAAACCCGGAAACGACGATCGATGTCTCCATGGCCGCCCCCTATACACCCAGTTCAGCCGCCACCTT
>JAPLGY010000171.1 GCA_026389955.1 Caldilinea sp.
TAGGGGTGTCACGGGGATTGATCCGGGAAGGGGCGCCCAGAAGGGGTACCCTGCTACAACTCCCCCCCACTAAAATCAGTGCAGTGTCCTCATGCACGGGGGAAACAAACAGGAAAAGAACACGCTAGCAAAAGAATGAAGAAAGAACGGCGGAGCAGAACAGGCAAAACAGAGGGCAATGACGGGGGCCCGACGGGGGCCAGTTCAGGGCTCATCATCTTCAGATTCAGGCGGTGTGCTAGGTGGGGTGTTGGGCATGAACTCCATAAACGCTTTGTAAGCGCTGTGGGGCTTGATATCTTTTTGGAGCATGTAGCGCGGCTCCCAGGAGTCGTCCTCTGGCCCATAACCTTCCCAGCGGACCAGCACTTCCCAGCGCAATTGACGGCGATGGTTACGGCGCTGTTCACACTTCAGGAACTTGTGGACACGGAAAAGGTCGTCTGGGTCAGCTCCAGCAGAGAACTCAGGGTGCAGCGGGTGTGAGCGGGGGAAACGGGTGCTTTCACGCCAATGATCCATCTTTTCCACGTTGAAAGTGCGGTGTTTACGGCGGGACACGTTACCAGGCAGAGCCAGACGCGCAGCGTTGGGTCCAGACATGGCCTCGATGGTGAACGGTCCACACCACTTAGGCGACAACTTGTAGCCCAGAGCCTCGGAGTGGGGTTTGCGGCGGAGGGAAGAAGCAAGCAGCTTGACCTTCTGGCCGACCTCAAACGTAGAAGCAGCTCGGTGGCGGTCGTGGTTGCGCCGCTGATGCTCCTGGGCGTCGGCAAGGTGCTGGGTGACCTCTGCGATGATCTGACTGTTGAACTTGAGCCAGTCGACGGCGGCAGGGACGTTGCTATCCTCGGTAGAGATTTCCAGGCTGGAGGGGACTACAGGATGGCGGCCGTAGTTGACGTAGAACGGGGTGTGCTTGGTGCTGGCCTGCACGGAGTTGTTATAAGCGAACTCTGCGGCGGGCAGGCAGCGGTCCCAGTTGGTAGGGTGATCGAAAGCCAGCGTGCGCAGGATCTCCAGGATCGTACGGTTGGCACGTTCAGACTGGCCGTCGGTCTGGGGGTGGAAAGCAGTAGACATGTTTAGACGCGTGCCCAGCATCTGGAACAGAGCCTCCCAGAAGTGAGAGGTCCATTTGGGGTCACGGTCAGAGACGATGGCGGCGGGGAGGCCGTGCAGGCGGAACACCTCTCGCAGAAAGGTGCGGGCGTAGTGAGGCGCCGTGTCGTCGTAGTGACAGGGGGCCACGTGCATCATCTTGCTCAGGCGGTCGACGAAAACCACGAAGGCATCGTGCTGATCCTCGGTGCGGGGCAGGGGGCCAACAATATCGATGGTGACCTGCTCCCAGGGGTAGAGCGGGATGGGCAGCGGCTGCAGCTTGCCAGCGACCTTGCCATAGCGTTGCTTGGCCAGCTGACAGGCGGGACAGGTACGCACGTACTCATCAACGTCGCGGTAGACGGTGGGCCACCAATAACGGCGCGTAACAGCCTCGAAGGTCTTGTCACGGCCGAGGTGACCAGCAGCGGCAGTGTCGTGGTGCTCAGAGAGCAGAGACTGCTGCATAGCAGGGACAGGAATGTAGAGTTGACGGTGGCCGGCCTTGGTACGGTAGATCAGCCCTTCTTCCAGCTCAAAAGCAGTGCACTGGCCCTCCTCCAGCTCGGCCAGAATGGCCTGCGCCGACCTGTCGGTGGCGTAAGAGGAGCGAACCAGGTCTGTTGCGTTGGAGCCGATGTCAGAGTTGATAGAAACGTGGGTGATGACCAGCAGAGCGCCACCGGTGGAAGCCACTGGGGCGCTTTGTAGACGAGAGAGCATATCGGCGACGACGTTGGCCTTGCCCTCGAGGTACTCGATTTCCAGGTCGTAATCTGCCAAAAACTCGACCCAGCGAGCCTGCTTGGCAGACAGGTTGGGCTGGGTTTGCAGAAACTCCAGGGAACGGTGGTCAGTGTTGACGGTGGTGCCGGCGTTGCCAACCAAAAAGTGGCGCCACTCCTTGCAGGCCAGAACGATTGCGTAAAGCTCACGTTCGTGGACTGTCCAGCGACGTTCGGTGGCGGAGAGGGTCTTGGAGTAGTAGGCGACGGGCACAGGTCCAGAGCCGTGGTCCTGCATCAGAGCAGCGCCAACTGCAACGTTGGAAGCGTCAGTGTGCAGAATAAACGGTTTGGACATGTCAGGAGGCTGTAAAACAGGAGCCGTAGTCAGGGCGACCTTCAAATCGTCAAACGCCAGTTGCTGGCCCTCTCCCCAGTGGAAAGAGGCACCGCCGCGCAGCAAGTCGGTGAGCGGGGCAGCACGGTGAGCAAAACGGCGAATGAAGCGGCGGTAGAAGTTGGCAGCGCCCAGGAAAGAACGTAGATCATGGATAGTGACTGGGTGGGCCAGGGCAGTGACGGCAGCGACCTTGCGGGGGTCGACACGAATGCCGTCAGCAGAGACGATGTGGCCCAGGAACTCGGTCTGCCGCCCGTAAAAGCGGCATTTTGAGCGTTTAGCATACAGCTTGTTCTCGCGGAGGCGTTGGAGAACCCGATCCAGGTGCTCTTCATGCTCTTCCAGTGTCCGGCTGAAGACGAGGATATCGTCAATGTAAACAAGGACGAAATCATCCATCTCAGCGCCGAAAATGACGTTCATGAGACGCTGGAAAGTTGAAGGAGCGTTGGCCAGGCCAAAAGGCATCACCAGGAACTCGAAAGAACCATAACGGGTGGTGAAAGCGGTCTTCTCGACGTCGACGGGGTCGATGCGGACCTGCCAATAGCCAGAGGCCAGATCGATGGAAGAAAAGTACTTGGCGCCATGCAGGCGGTCCAGGAGCTCGTCGATACGGGGCAGGGGGTACTTGTCCTTGCGGCTCAGGGCGTTCAGAGCGCGGAAATCCACGCAGAAGCGCCTGCTGCCGTCCTTCTTCTTGGCGAACAGCACGGGGGAGCCGTAGGGCGAGCGTGACGGTTGGATAAACCCTCGGTCGGTGAGATCTTGAACTACCCGGCGCAGCTCATCGTTGTCTGCAGGACTCATACGCCTGGCACGCTGGAAGGGCGGTGCAGCGGGCAGCGTTGCCTCAGACAAGGGGATGGCATGGTCGATACCAGGGCCGCGGAGGTCAGGTAAGCCAGGGGGAAGCTCATCGACGATGACTTTTCCCCCCCACTTAGCCTCAACGGCGTCGCGCAGGTGTTGCAGGGCAGGCTCGTCGGCGCAGGTGACGGGGGCGCCAGAGGAGTCTTCACCGGGGTCCCAGATGGACACAGACCCATCATCGAGCTGACGCACGAACAACAGAACCGCGTCCTCCAGAGCATTGTCCCTCTGCATCTTCTGGAAAGCAGCCGCGGAGGCGTGAAGGCAGGGGCGCTCAGGGGTGCTATTCGCCGTGAGGCGAACGCGGGAGCCGTTGGGGGTGTCCAGGGATAAAACAGGGGCGTCGCCACTGTAGTCGATGGCAGCATTCCAGGCGGTAAGAAACGGTGCGCCCAGAATGACGTCATAGTGCTCCAGACCCGGCATAACCAGCAGAGTGGAGGCGCCGTCACAGCGCCCTCTCCACGTGCCAGTAGAACTGCCCAGGGTCAGCGACGGTGCATCAAGCGCCCATTCGACCTTGTACTGGCGGCCGTCAGCCAGAGCGATAGTCTGGGCTTGAGACGGGGACAACCGCCGTACAGCAGGTTGATGCTTGCGCGCAAAGCGCTCGGATGCGAAGTTGAAGCTAGAGCCAGAGTCTGCCATAGCGTAGATACCCAGTTCGCCGAGCTTGGCCATGAAAGTGACCAACGCTGCAGCGGGGCGGTGGCGTTGCAGGTCTGACGCCCAGGCGTCGATAAAGGGACGCAAGTTGGGGTCAATAGAGTCAGAGATGTTGTACAGAAGTGCCAGAGTACCGCGGTTGCGCCTGGGTGCACGTGGCCCTGAGGCCGTTGGCAGTGGGGCGGCGCCGGGGGCGGTGGACTCTGCGGAGGGCAGGACGGGGGTAGAGACGGTGACAGGGACGGTGGCGGGGACGGTGGACTCGGAGGCAGACATGGCGGAGGCCTCAGAGGCGGGGTTGACGGTGGCCGCGGTGTCGGTGGCGGCAGACGGGGCGGGAGCTGCAGAAACGGTGGCGGCGCCCGTGGTTACGCTGTTAGAACTTGCAAGGGACCCAGAGCTTGATGCTACTGAGTCCCCAGCCCGTTTGGGGCTGCTTTCTGCTTGTTCCGAGGGTTGTCAGCGCAGCCGAACGGGTGGGCGCTATCGAAACGTCCGTCCACCTCGAATTTGACGTTGCAGAACTTGCAGGTCTTGGCTGCCTGATGTTCCTCCAGGGTCTTGCCATGCCAGCGCTTGGGCGGCTTGGCGGCAGCAGGGGCCGGCGGTCCGGCGGGGGGAGGGGCAGCAGCAGCAGGGGCGGCAGTAGCGGGACGGCGGCGGTTCTGGGAGCGCGCCTGACGGGACGCACGCTCCTCAGCGATGACCAGCGTCTCGTTGAAGGCCTCCAGGGTGGTAAACTCCTTCTCCTCCTTGTGTTCCAGCTTGTAGAGGGACATGATATCGTCCAGAGCCTCACGGATGGCCGGCAGCACACCCACGGTCAGCGAATCGATCATTTCGTTGAGCGTATAATCGGGGACACGCAGAAAAAGCGAGTTCATACGCACAAAAAATTCGATGAGCGGCTCACCAGGGCGCTGACGCATGTAACGAATGTCCATACGCACCAGGCGAGCGGGGCGAGCCAGGGCGGCACCCAGCCTGGTTTCCACAAGCTGGAGCAGCGCAGCGACCGTGCCGTACTTGCTCTGATCAGGAGCACTGAACACGATGGACTGGATCGAGTCAGGGAGCGCACCAAAGACGTCAGAGTACGTGGTCGCCTCGGGGACTCCACAGAACCGGTGGATCCCCGCGATGCCCCGGGTACGCTCCACAAACTGAACTACGACGTTAGGATCATAGCTGTCGAGCTTGGTGAACTTGATACGGGCAGCTTCAGGGCGGGCGACGGCAGCGTAGCTCTGGCCAGCCGCAGCGGGATCGGTGGCTGAGGCAGGCGACTGTGCACGGAGAACAGATTGGACGACGGCAGTGATCTGCGCGAGCGCTTCAGGGGAAAGAACGACAGTGGATGACGGGGCGTCCTCCCTCGACGCAGCGGCGGCAGCGGCGGCGGCCTCTTCTTCGACGACCTGGACAGCAGCAGCGGCCTCGATGGCAACCTCGTCAGCGGCTGCGGCGGCTGCTTGGGCGGTGGCTGCCTCTTCAGCGGCGTCTTGGTTCTCGGGATCGGCGGCTGCAGCAGCAGCGGCCTCGGCGGCGGCAGCCCGCGCGGCTGCGGCCTGTTCAGCGGCCAGGGCAGCGACCCTGGCGGCTGCGGAACGGGTTGTCATCGTCATGACAGCGGTAGACGGTGCGGGGGAACCCGGGGTCGCAATCTGAAGCTAGGGCAGTCGCGATTTCCACGGTAAACAGCGCCGAATTGCTCTCGCGCGCGGTTCTACCACCTGGAAATGGTCTCGAAAGGCCGGCGAAGGACGTTGTCCGGCGCGTAGACCCTTAATTGCCCCACTCCGCGTGGGATCGCAGAACCCCTCGAAGGCTCAATTCAGCCGAAACCAGTTGTAACAGGGCTATTGCTAGCCCTGCTGGGGTGAGACTATTACAGGCGAATACCCATAAATAGACTGAATAGACATTGAAGGATCCACAGAATATAGGGGTGTCACGGGGATTGATCCGGGAAGGGGCGCCCAGAAGGGGGACCCTGCTACAGACGTTCTCCTTCTTTGGGGGTTCTACCTTGCGTGCTTCTGAATCCGTGTACGTCATCGTCCGGAGGACATCCGCGT
>JAPLGY010000142.1 GCA_026389955.1 Caldilinea sp.
AGGCCGGTTTTGGGGCCGGCCACAGCAAGCGGATATGATTAAAGTATACGTGATTTACTAGAAAGTGCAAAATTGGATCAAGCGTGATCGCACATTAGTCGATGAGCGGTGACACCCAGGTCAGCCCATCGTGCCCCCGGCCATCGTGCCCCCGGCTGGCGCGTCGTGCGGTTCCTTGCCGACAGGGGTGGCTTTCCCCGTGCTGGGGTCGACCCCGCGCAGCATCATGCCCTGCCCGCGTGAGAGATGGGTGAGCACGCTGGGCGGGTCCAGCGGGTCGCGCATCTGCACGAGCAGGGTGGTGCGTGCTTCGTTGCTGACGTTGACCCCGGATCCATGGATCGTCAGGTAGCTGAAGAAGAGGACATCGCCGGCCTCGGCTTCGCAGGCAACCGAGGATTCGATCGGGTACTGGTCCAGTGGCAGGTGCCAGCCGCCCGTATGGAGATGCTCGATCGGACCCAGTTTGTGGCTGCCAGGGACGACGCGCACGCACCCTTTGGCGAGCGGGGCGTCGTCGAAGTGGATGATGGCTGCGATCATCGAGTCTTTGTCGTGTGGAAAGAACGGGCGGTCCTGGTGCATGGGGAAGGGGGAGCCCTTTTCCGGCGGTTTGATGAACAGTTTGTTGTGGTGCAGCTGCACATTCGGGGAGCCGATGATGTCTGCGGCGATGCCGGTGAGCCGTTCATCGACGATCAGCCGAGTCAACAGCGCAGATTGAAACTGGATGTCGTGGCAGTGCAGCAGCGAAGTTTTGGTCATGGTCACCTCGCGTGCGCTCTCCCACGTGGCTTCGACCGTCGAAATTTTTTGCAGACGGTCGATCAGGGCATGGGCCTCCTGGCGAAAGGCGGCGGCTTCTTCTCGCGTGAAGAGCCCTTTGACGTGCAGGTAACCGTTTTCCTGATAAAAATTGAGTTGTTCCGGCGAGAGCATGCTGTTTCTCCTGGTGTTTCTGGTATGGACTGCGTTGGTGTATCGTGGAAGGATGCGCGGCATGGGGGGGCACTTGGGTGGGCAACCTCTCCCCACAGGTGGCGCGCTCTGCTGACTATGACGGAAAAGCCAGCACCCGGTCGGGACGGATCTTGCAGATCATGCGGCGTTCACGGCCTTTCTGTTCGGCGGGGGCAACGCCGCCGTAATATTCAGCCTGCCCTGAATAGACAAGTGCGTGGGCGTTGATGTTGGCGTAGTCGGGGTCTTCTACAATGGCGTCCACTTCCCCGCGCACATCGATCCAGCGGAAAGGATTTTGAGGGTCGATCACGGTCAATGCAACCTTGGGGTTCTGGCGCACATTGGACAGTTTGCGGCGTCCATCGGCGGTGTTGACCAGGACATGGCTGCCGTCCCACGAGCACCAGACAACGGTATTTTCAGGCTGGCCGCTGGGGGCTATCGTGGTGAAGACGGCAAAATAGGGACCTTCGATCAGATCGAGATGGGTTGTCGGAATTGGGACTGCCATGCGCTTGTCTCCGTCTTAAGGGTTGAACAAATAGTACCATCATACTGTAGCAGGCGACAGTTGGCAAACAGCGTGGCAGGTTTTCGGCGCTGCGGTTCATCGCTGCTGGGCTGCGAGCCACCAGTCCAGGGATTCACGCACGGCCTGCAAGGAGCTGTAGCGGGGGGAGTAGGCGATCTGGCGCCGTGCCTTGTCGATGCTGCAGTGGGGGCTGTGGGCGATGTGGTCCCAGGTGGCCTGCGCCTCTTCTGGGCTGACGTTCTGGCGCCACGCTTCCCAGGGCAGATAGCGCAGCCGAGCAGGGTGGCCGAACCAACCGGCTACGGCCTCGGCATAGCCGCGCAGGGTCACTGCTGCCGGCGAAACCACGTGGTAGCTCTCGCCGATGGCGCTGCTCCAGTGGGCAAGTGCCTGGGTAAAAGAGTGAGCGACGTCGTCGGCGTGCACGTGGTGGAGTGTCTCCATTCCCAGGTTGGGCAGCGCCACCTCTTCGCCGTTGGCCAGGTCTACAAAGACCTGTGGGTTGAAGTGGCCTGCCGGGTTGAGCGGCACCCAGCCAGGGCCGACGATGTGGCCGGGGTGCAGGTTGGTAGCCGGAAAGTTGCCGCGCTGGGCTTCTTCCAGCAGGTAGGCCTCGATCGCTGCTTTTTGGATCCCGTAGTCGCCGAACGGGCGGCGAGGTTGGCTCTCGGTCGTGGGCACGAGGGTGCTGGGCCCATGCACCCAGATCGTGCCACAGTGCAAGAAATGGCGGATCTGGCCGCGCAGCGCTGCGACCAGGTGGCGTGCGCTGGCGAGGGTGAAACAGATCATGTCGATCACTGCGTCGGGCTGCAGCGCTGCGATCTGGGCGCCGAAGGTGCCGGCTTCTTCGGCAGGGGTGCGGTCGATCGAGACCTGGCGGACCTGGCGCCAGGCGCCGTGCGGCTGGTAGGGAGATCGTTGC
>JAPLGY010000284.1 GCA_026389955.1 Caldilinea sp.
ACCTGGCCAGGTCATGCCAACCGTCGGAATCTGCACAGAAACCCTCTCCCACGCAATCTGTGGGTTGAAAGGGCTACAGTGGATTTGAGGGGGAATGTAACGATGCTGAAGAGACAAAATCACTTTGATCAGCCCGATGACACCAGCCGCCGCTTCCAGATGACCCAGATTGGCCTTGGCCGATCCAACCACGAGCGGAATCTGACGACGACCAAAGACTGCGTCCAACGCCTCGACTTCGATCGGATCGCCCAACGGCGTACCGGTCCCATGCGCCTCGACATAGGCCACCGCATCCGGCTCGATTTTGGCATTGGCCAATGCCTGCCGAATCAACGCCTGCTGCGCAAGACCATTCGGCACAGTCAGACCTCTGCTGGCACCATCCTGGTTCACAGCCGACCCGCGCAAGATCGCCAAAATCGGGTCGCCGTTGTGTACTGCATCGCTCAAACGCTTCAAAACCACGATCCCACACCCTTCTCCGCGCCCGTAGCCATCTGCATTCGCCGCAAAGACCTTGCAACGACCATCTGCCGCCAAAGCATGGCTCTGCGAAAGCGCGACAAAAGAGGAGGGGGTCAAAATCAGGTTGACTCCGCCAGCCAGAGCTGTGCGACATTCGCGGGCCCATAGACTCTGGCAGGCGAGATGCACGGCGACCAACGACGAAGAACAGGCGGTGTCCACAGCCAGGCTCGGTCCATGTAAACCCAAGAGATACGAAATCCGGCCAGCCGCAGCATTGAGCGTATTGCCCGTGATGCTGTAGGCCTCCAGAACAGTATCTGCAGCCACTTCCCGTTTCACAAGCTCTGCATAGTCGTTGCCTGAAATGCCGATAAAGATGCCGGTCGGTTCCCCCTGCAGCCGGTCCCAGACCAGACCTGCCCGCTCTACAGCTTCCCAGGCAACCTCCAAAAGAAGACGCTGCTGCGGATCCATCCCTACTGCCTCGCGCGGCGAAATCCCAAAAAACTGTGGGTCAAACAACTCGACCGCCGTCAAAAACGCGCCACACCGGGTGTTCGTCTTTCCCGGGGTGTCCGGCACAGGGTCGTAGAAGTCATCTATCAGCCAACGCGTCGCTGGCACCTCTGTGACCACATCCAGACCCTCCGTCAGCAGCTGCCAGAAACTGTCCGGGTCCGCTACCTGTCCAGGCAGCCGACATCCCATCCCAACCACTGCAATCGGTTCTTCTGCTGCTGCCAACCGAGCCTTGAGCTTCTGGATGGTCAGCACAGAAGACTGCAACGACGACAACAATTCTTCTGGAGTAGGATTCGACATACTTTTTTTACCCCTTCTCGTCCGCCTGCAGGTTCAATGCCTCTGATTCACTGGCAATGATCGCCATCAGCTCACTGGCCGAAAGCTGACGAACATCGTCTGCATCGAGTGGCGACAACGGTCGAACGGTGGATGCAGAGGACAAAATCGGCTCAGCCAGGGCACTGTCCGCTGCCAAAAATAAAACTTCACAAAGCAAAAATTTTGACAGCCGATCGACTGTCGGATAGTTGAACGCCAACGTGGCGGGGAGTGGCTGGCCAATCAGCCTCTCCAACCGGTTCTTCAACTCCACCGCCATCAGCGAGTCCATCCCAAGGTCGGCAAATCCCTGCTGCAGATCAGGCAGGCTGGCTGCGGCAATCACCTGGCGTACCTGCTCCTGGATTTCTGCATCGAGCGCTGGCTGCCGTTGTCCCAACGGCAGCTGCTGAAGTCTCTGGATCAGACTGGAAGGTTGGCCCGTTTGTGTCTGTTCGGAAACCAGAGGGGCCACACAATCGAGCAAGGGCTGTGGACCTCGGGTTCGGTAAACACTTTGAAACAGCGGCCAGTCAACCTCCACCACCACCCGCTGCGCCTCCTCTGCAGCCAGCAAAGTCCCCAAAAAGGCCAGTGCCCGCGCAGACGGCAGCGAGAGGACCCCTGTACGCGCCAGCTGTTCTTGCAGCGTCGAAGCCAGAGAGTCTGCCCACGGCCCCCAGTTGATGCTGAGCCCAGGCAGCCCCAACTGCTGCCGATAATGTGCCAACGCATCTAAAAACCGATTGGCCGCACTGTAATGGGCTTGCATGTTGGAGCCCCAGATGGAGGCAATCGACGAAAACAGCACAAAAAAGTCCAGCTTCATTTCTGCCGTGAGCTGATGCAGCACCCAGCCGCCGACAACCTTGGCACGCAGTGCAGCGTCCATGTCCTCGGCAGTGAGCGTACGAAGTGGCGCAAACTGTGCTTTCCCAGCTGCATGAATCACACCGCGCAGCGAACTTCCAAGACTTGCGAACAACGCCTGCATCGCAACAGGGTCTGCTACATCCGCTGAAACAACCTGAATCTGTACTCCCTGCCGTTCTATTGCCTGCAGCACATCTCTGACGGCGCGGTCTGGCTTATGGCGGCCCACAAGCACCAAACTGCGCGCCCCTTGCCCTGCCAGCCAGCGAGCAGCCTGTATCCCCAATACCCCAAGCCCCCCTGTGATCAGATAGGTCGCATCTGCTGCCAGCAATGTCAATTTTTTGGGAGCAGATGTTTCTGCCTGAACCAGACGCAGCACATACCGCTGCCCACCGCGCAACGCCACCTGATTTTCGGCATCCCCCGCTTTGATGGCATCCCACAGGTGCACAGCCTCGTTGTCTGCTGCAACAGCTGCCAAATCGACCATCCCCCCCCACAGTTCAGGGGATTCCAACCCGATAGTCAACCCCAGCCCCCATAGCGGTGACTGCGCCAGACCCATCCCAACATCCCCCTGCCCATCGATCCGATGCACGTCGCGCGTTACCACCCACAGACGTGGCAAGAAGTGTCCTGGCCCTGCCCTCTCCAGCAGCCCCTGGATCAAATACAACAAGCTGGTGCATCCCCTGCCTGCCATGTGTGCCAATACCTGCGAAGAAGAAGCCGCTGTCACTGTGCAGTCCAGCCCCCAAAGGTACAGAATCCCCTGTACCGGAGTTGGCACCGTTGCCAGCAACTGCCTCCAGTGATTGGAATCCTCTGGGTTCACTTGCCAGCTAGGAAATTCACAGTCGCAGACCGCAAAAGTGCTGCCCACAAACACGAGCAGCGGGGAGAGCCCCTGCCGCCGCAAATGCACAGCCAATTCTTCTCCCAAACCCGAGCGATCCGCCAAAATCATCCAGCAGGCAGCAGTTTCTCCGGCACTCCCCACATCCCTGCGCTGCCCAGAAAACAAAGAGGGAATCCACGCCATTGTGTAAAGAGAATTTTGCGCCTGATTGAACCACTCTCGGTGATGCTGCTCCGCACGCAACGCATCCAGGATCCTGCTCACCAAGGTGACATCCACAGTCTGCGAAGAAAAACGTGCAGCAATCCGCTCTGCCAGATTTTTATCCTCCACCCAATCAGCAGATTGCTGCATGACTGACAGCGAACGCTTTTCTTCTGCCCAGTAGCGCTGCCGCTGGAAGGGGTAGGTGGGCAGTGCCACCTTGCGCCTTCCGTACCCGCGGTCAAAGCCTTCCCAGTCGATGGCGGCCCCCCGCACATAGAGCTCGCCCAGGCTCGCAAGCAGCTGCTGCCACTCCCCCTGGCCAGGACGGAGCGAGGGCAAAAGAGCTGTTCTCTCTGCCTCCTGGCCCCTGCCCCCTGTTCCCCACTGACCACTGACCACTGACCACTGACCACTGGCCACTGACCACTGGCCACTGGCCCCCCCTGCCATGCCGAGCAGCACGGGCTTGGGGCCGATTTCAAGCAAGATCTGGATGCCCTGGCTGTGCAGCGTGGCGACGCCGTCGGCGAAGCGCACCGCCTCGCGCACGTGGCGCACCCAGTACCCAGGCGTGGCGATCTCGTCGCCCGCCACTTGGCCGGTCACGTTCGAGACCAGACGCAGCACGGGCTTGTGGTAGACAATGCGCTCTGCCACCTGCCGGAACTCCTCCAGCATCGGCTCCATGAGCGGGGAGTGGAACGCGTGCGAAACAGTCAGCCGCTGGCTCTTGACCCCTTCGGCGGCAAGCAGCTCGCTGACCGCCAGCACCGCAGCCCGGCGGCCAGAAAGCACCACGCTAGCCGGGCCGTTGATAGCGGCAATCGACAGCTCGTCCGAATAGGGGGCAATCGCCGCCCGCACCCTGGATTCTGTCGCCTGCAGCGAAACCATCTCCCCCTCCTGCGGCAGCGCGCCCATCAGCCGTCCGCGCGCGGCGACCAGCGTGAGCCCGTCCTCCAGGCTGAAGACCCCGGCCACGCAGGCTGCGGCCAGCTCGCCCACGCTGTGGCCGAGGAGGATCTCCGGCTCGATGCCCCAGCTGCGCCAGAGCTGCG
>JAPLGY010000144.1 GCA_026389955.1 Caldilinea sp.
GTCTTTGGGGGAAGTGTCAGCCGAGCGCACGCCGCCCAGATCTGCCAGATCATGGACATGGCGATGAAAAAGGGTGCTCCGCTGATCGGGCTCAACGACTCTGGGGGGGCCCGCATCCAGGAGGGGGTGCACAGCCTGGCAGGCTACGCCGAAATTTTCTACCGCAACGTGCGATCCTCCGGGGTCATCCCCCAGATCAGTGTGATTCTGGGACCTTGCGCTGGAGGTGCGGTCTACAGCCCGGCCATCACCGATTTTGTGATCATGGTCAAAGAGACCAGCCACATGTTTGTGACCGGGCCCGACGTGATCAAGGCAGTCACCCATGAGGATGTCACCTTCGAGGAGCTGGGGGGAGCCTCGGTCCACGCCAGCAAATCGGGGGTCGCCCATTTTGCGGCCGAAAACGAAGAAGAGGCCCTCTTTCTGGCCCAGCATCTGGTCAGCTACCTGCCCAACAACAACTTGCATGACCCGCCGCTGCAGCCTGCGACCGACGACCCGCTGCGCCAGGCGCCCGAGCTCGACACGATCATCCCCGACAACCCCAACAAGCCCTACGACATGAAGGAGGTCATCCGCCATGTCGTCGACGACGGGCAGCTGCTCGAGGTCCACGAACATTGGGCGCGCAACATTTTGGTCGGTTTTGCCCGCCTGGGAGGGCGTCCGGTCGGGATCGTCGCCCAACAGCCGACTGTGCTGGCAGGGGTGTTGGATGTCGAGGCCAGCCAGAAAAGCGCTCGGTTTGTGCGTTTTTGTGATGCCTTCAATGTGCCTCTGGTTGTCTTCGAAGATGTGCCCGGCTTCATGCCGGGGCTCAACCAAGAGCACGGTGGCATCATTCGCCAGGGGGCCAAGCTGCTGTATGCCTTTTGTGAAGCGACCGTGCCCAAGCTGACCGTGATTGTGCGCAAAGCCTACGGCGGCGCCTACTGTGTCATGAACCCGCGCCACATTGGTGCCGACCTTGTGCTGGCCTGGCCCAGCGCCGAAATTGCCGTGATGGGGCCAGAAGGCGCTGTCAACGTGATTTTTCGTCGCGAGATCCAAGACGCCGAAGACGCGGGTGCCCGCAAAGCCGAGCTTGTCCAGGAATATCGCCGGCGGTTCGCCAACCCCTATGTGGCAGCAGCTGCTGGCTTTATCGACAATGTGATCGAGCCCCGTGAAACGCGCCCCCATCTGATCAACGCGCTGGAAATGTTGCGCAACAAACGCGACAGCCTGCCGCCCAAAAAACATGGCAACATCCCGCTGTGAGTCAGGATGCACCCAGCTGCAAAAACGGCAGGAACCACCATGCCACTGCCTGAGATAGAATTTGAACTGACCGCTGACCAGTACGCACAGATGGGGTATCCAGGAATTCGCCAGGGAGAACCGCTCAGCGTGATCCTGGACGCGGGTCTTCTGCTGCCGGACCTAACGGCGGAGTCTTGGTTCAGCGTGCAGCCTGACCCGCTGCCCAGCCGGTTTGTACGGTTCGGCCCGGCCCTCTACGCCTTCGCAGGGCCGATCGTCCAGGCAGAGATTCTGCAGGTAGAGGAGAGCCAAAGCGCAGTTTTGCAGGTGCACTGCGGTGTCGTCCAGCTGCGTGTGACCTGCGCCCCGCTGCCCGATGGCCGCCTGCCCTACGGCACCTGGGAGACCCGGTACCTGACCGGGGTCAGCCGTGTGCAGGGGCTGGTCGAGGATGCCTTCAAAACAGCGATCGGTTCCCCGACCCAGGTCACTGTCTGGCATCTGCGCCGGCTCGTGCTGTCACCGGGAGATCCATTGTTTGGTCAGTGGCATGAAAGCGCCACGCTGTTGCCGCTGCCGCTCCATTTCGACCGGGTCGTGGTGGTGGCGCGCGTCCATCGAGAGCGCCTGTGAATGAGAGGAAAAAAATCGAACCATGTTCAAAAAAGTGCTCGTCGCCAACCGTGGCGAGATCGCTGTCCGCGTCCTGCGTGCCTGCGAAGAACGGGGCATTGCCACGGTCGCTGTTTTTTCTGAAGCAGACCGCACGGCGCTGCATGTGCGCTATGCTGATGAAGCCTATCTGATCGGCCCAGCGCCCAGCCGAGAAAGTTATCTGCGCATCGACAAGATCATCGACGTCGCGCGCAAAGCAGGGGCCGACGCCATCCATCCAGGCTATGGGTTTTTGTCAGAACGAGCCGAATTTGCGGCCGCCTGTCGGGACGCAGGGATCACCTTCATCGGCCCTGGCCCGGAAGCCATCGCAGCGATGGGCGACAAAATTACGGCGCGGGAGACGGTGCGCAAGCGTGGAGTGCCGCTCGTCCCTGGCACCGACAAGGGGTTGCACGACGAAGATCTGGTCGCCGCAGCACAAGAGATCGGCTTTCCGCTGATGATCAAAGCGGCGGCCGGCGGCGGCGGCAAAGGAATGCGTGCCGTCCAGGACAGCGGCGCCTTGTCCAGCGCCATCGGCGCAGCCCGCCGCGAGGCCATGGCTGCCTTCGGCAGCGACGCAGTCTATCTGGAAAAGCTGATTGCCAACGCCCGCCACATCGAGATCCAGATTCTGGCCGACAGCCACGGCAACACCATCAGCCTCGGCGAACGGGAGTGCAGCATCCAGCGCCGCCACCAAAAGTTGATCGAAGAAGCCCCGAGTGTGGCCATCAGCGAGGCCATGCGCGCCGAGATGGGCCAGGTCGCAGTGGCGGCAGCCGAATCGGTCGGCTATGTCAACGCCGGAACAATCGAGTTCCTCTTCGACGCCAAAGACAACAAATACTATTTTCTGGAGATGAACACCCGTCTGCAGGTCGAACACCCGGTCACCGAGCTGGTGACCGGCATCGATATCGTCAAGGAGCAGATCTCGATCGCCGCTGGCCGACGCATGCGCTACCGCCAGGAAGATCTGGCCCCCAAAGGCTGGGCCATCGAATGCCGCATCACAGCCGAAGACCCCTTCAACAATTTCATCCCCAGCAGCGGGACGATCACCTATCTCAAAGAGCCCACAGGCCCAGGAGTACGGGTCGAAAGCAGTCTCTATGAAGGCTGCGAGGTCAGCCTCTACTACGACCCGATGCTGGCCAAGCTGATTGTCTACGGCGAAAATCGCGCCGAGGCCATCCTGCGCATGCGCCGTGCCCTCAACGAGTACCGGATCGCCGGGGT
>JAPLGY010000556.1 GCA_026389955.1 Caldilinea sp.
GGGGGTACACGCCACCCTGATGCCTGCCCACACGGCCACCTTTGCGCACAGTGTCATGATTGGTGAGGGCTATTTTACCTGGCAAAAACTGATTCAGGAGTTTGCCGCCGAAGGGGTGAAGGGGATGCAGCCCCGCTACGAAGATCTGCGCTGGGCAGACTTGCAGGGGCTGGCGACGATCACCGACCGGGTGATCGCAATGGTCGACGAAAACAAAAATTACTGGACCCCTTATCTCGAGATCACCCGTGGCTGTCCGCGCAACTGTGATTTTTGTACGGCCATTCGGGTCAGCGGGCAGCGCATGCGGTTTCGTCCGGTCGAGGAAGTGGTCGATGAGATTGAGCGGCGTCAGATCAAGCGATTTTTTCTGACCGACGACAATTTTGGGCTCAACTTTACGTTGGCACCCGACTACTGCGCCGATCTGTTTGAGGGGCTTTCCAAGCTCGACCTGCAGGGGTGGACGTGCCAGTCTGAAATGAGCATTGCCAAGCACCCTGAGCTTTTGGAGATGAGCGTAGCCGCCCACCTGGACAAACATTTCATCGGTTTTGAAAGTGTGAACCCCAACAACCGCGCTTCTTTGGGGGGGAAATCCAAAGGCAACGCAGACCAGACGCGCGAGGCCATCCGGGCGATTCGCAAGACAGGGGTTGGGGTGGTGGGGCTTTTTGTCATGGGCTTTGACTCGGACACCCCCGAGACCTTTCAAGCGATGTGGGAGTTTATCCGCACCAGCGAGCTGGACAGTGTCAGCACGACGATGCTGACGCCGTATCCGGGCACGCCTTTCCGTGAGGTTGTTGAGCGGGAGAACCGGCTGCTGGATTCTCCGTGGAGCCACTACGATACGGCCCATCTGACCTTTGTCCCCAAAAATTTTACGGTAGAAGAACTGCGCGGCGCCTATGATTGGCTCTGCCGCAAAATTTACAGCCCGACCCAGATCGCCCGTCGTGGGCTGCGTTCGTTGGGGCGCTATCCGATCTCGAAAGCCGGCAAGAAAGCCTTTGGCAGCTTCAGCACAGATTACGGGTATCGCCGCACGTACGCCTATCGGAATGCGGTGTAGAAGGGTTTGCAGAACGGTAAAAGCGGGCCCAGGCTAGACAGCCTGGGCCCGCTTTTTGGATCGAGACGAGCTTGGATCGAGACGGGCTGCGTTGTTCAGTAGTGGCAGTCGATCTGGCGTCGTGCGGCGGCAGATTCGAGGATAGCGTCGCAGATCACGGCACAGCGGTAGCCATCTTCGAAGTCAGCGCCGATCGGGGCGACTGGCTTGTCGTTGACAATGCAGTCGAGCAGATGGGCAATCTCGTGCACGAACGTATGTTCCCAGCCGATGATATGGCCCTGTGGCCACCAATTTTCCCACCAAGGGTGATAGGGTTCGGAGACGAGCACCTGGTGGAAGCCGCGTGTTTCTTTGGGTTCGTCGTCGATCCAGAAGGCTTCCAGTTCGTTCATGCGTTCCAGGTTGAAACGCAGGCTGCCTTTTTCCCCGTTGATTTCGAGCATATTGCTATTTTTGTGTCCTGCGGCAAAGCGGGTCGCCTCCACTGTACCGAGCGCGCCATTGGCGAAGGAGACGACTGCGGCAAAGGCGTCGTCGACGTCGACTGTGCCAGGGATGCCGTCTGCCCAGGGGCGTTCGGGGATGAAGGTTTTGGCCATGGCGCTGACGCTGTCGACTTCGCCGACCAGGTAGCGGCCGAGGTCGAGAATATGGGCGCCCAGGTCGCCGAGTGCGCCGCTGCCGGCCACATGTTTGTTGAGGCGCCAGATCATCGGCATGTTGTAGTGGGGCATGATCCATTCCTGCAGATAGACTGCGCGGAAGTGGTAGATACGTCCGAGTGCACCGCTTTCGATCAGCTTGCGCATCTGGCGGATTGCGGGCACGAAACGATAGTTGAAGGCGACCATATGCTTGACCCCGCTTTTTTGGACAGCGTCGAGCATAGTTTTGGCTTCTTCGGCGGTGCGGGCCAGCGGTTTTTCACACAGAACATGCTTGCCGGCAGCGGCGGCGGCGATACAGGGTTCGGCGTGGGCATCATTGGGGCCGCCGTTGTCGAAAAGCTGCACTGCATCGTCGGCAAGCATCTCCTGCCAGTCGGTGTAGGATCTGGCGTAGCCGAAGCGCAGGGCGGCGGCACGGGTTGCTTCTGCGTTGCGGCCGCAGATGGCTGCCAGCACAGGGCGGCCATCGAGGTAAATCCTGCTCCTTCGCTCATCGAACGTCTCCTTGGTTGGGTTGAGCGAGTCTGCACACCGGGTCTGTGCCGAAAAAAGAGGTGCTTCTCGCTCGAAATGGATCAGAGAATGTGCAGAACCGGTCTGGTATTTGTTTTCTATTCCATCACAGACCGGGTGTGCTGTCAAAATGCGCACGAATACAACCGCCATCGATGGCGGTACCTACGAGCCGTCTGTACAGTGTCTCACCGGGTTGTGGGGGATGCGGGCGAACGATCGGCCTGCCGGGCCAGCGCCTCGGCGATGCGGGCGATCAAGGCGTAGGGAATAGGCTGGTGGAGCTGGAATTTGAGGTTGCCTTTCTCCCC
>JAPLGY010000247.1 GCA_026389955.1 Caldilinea sp.
CACTCGGGGGTGCTTGACAACGAGGCCACGCGTGATCTATAATGTGACCGGTCACAATAGATTTAGAGAGGTAGAGTGACGTCGCAGTCCCCGGTCGGCGTTCGATGTTTTCACCCGGGATGTGAGAGAGCCTGCCGAAAGTTTTTTCAGGGTAGTTCGTGGACGGCACTGCGGGTGCGACTTTGCAGGAGCCGTTTGGCGAAAGTTGGTAGTTCGTCGTGCACCTTCCTGGGTTCAGTGATCAAAAGGCATTTTGACGGTATGGAGGGTACGCGTGTCACAATCCGAGATGTTGCTGCCCAGGCAGGTGTCTCGCGGCAGACGATCTCGCGTGTGATCAACGGGAGCGATTTGGTAACTCATGAGACGGCCGCACGCGTCCACGCTGTGATCGCCGAGCTAGGATATCGGCCCAATGCGATTGCCCGGTCAATGACGCGTGGCCGTACCCAGATCCTTGCCTGTATATCACCCAATCTGACCGACTACACGTTTGCCAGTATCGTTCAGGGGGCAGAAAGTGCCGTTCGAGCACAAGGCTATTTTTTGATGTCGACTTCCGCACCGGATGTCCCCACCTTTATCTCGCTCGTGCATGAATTGACAGGGGGCGCATACGTGGATGGCCTGGTCATCATCAATCCGTTTGCCGATGATCGCTATTGCTACTGTCCGTCTGGGATACCGACGGTGCTGGTCGGTGCTCGGCCGCGCGAAGGCGTCGCCGATTCCGTCGCGCTCGACGACGTCGCGGCGGGACGCATGGCCACGGATCACCTGTTTTCCTTCGGTCACCGGCGCATTGCCATGATCACAGGTCCGGCAGCCGAAGATTGTACGCAGGACAGATCGTCCGGCTACCGAGCAGGATTGTGCGCACAGGGTATTGTGGACGAACCTTCACTGGTGATTGAGGGCGATTGGTCTCCGCTGTCCGGATATCGAGCCATGTATGAGTTGCTTGCGCTCGACATTCCCTTCAGCGCAGTCTTTGCGCAAAATGATCAGATGGCGATCGGCGCACTGCGTGCTGCACGCGAACTGGGCGTGCGGGTACCCGGTGATCTGTCTGTGATCGGTGTGGACGACATTCCACTGGCGGCGCATGTGGATCCGCCTTTGACGACAGTTCATCAAGATTTCACCGCTTTGGGTGCCGAAGCTGCGCGGCTTCTCTTTCGTTCGATGGCGGGCAACGGCACGGTGGCCGAGCACATTCGGTGGGCGCCGGAACTCATTGTCCGTGCCTCGACACAACGCGTGGAATGGCTGGGGTAGGGGTATTTTTGGCAGGGCTGGCCGGGCGGACCTGTGTGCCAACGTGTGGCGTCCAGCGTCGTCGGCTGTTTTGCATAGATTCGTGTTGTGGTTCAACTACATTTCAAAAGGAGTAAGTATGTCTAGCAAACGAGTGAGCATATGGCTCAGCCTGCTTGTGCTGTTCAGCCTGCTGATCAGCGCATGTGGTGGGGCGGCTGCGCCGGCTGCGCCGGTCGCTGAGGAAGCAGCGCCGGCCGAGGCTGCTGCGACCGAAGCCGCACCGGAAGAGGCAACCGAAGCGCCGACCGAAGAGGCTGTGTCCGAGGCTCCTGCTGCTGAAGCTGCTGCAGAGGGCGACGTTGCGATCCGCTGGCGCACGCGCCCAGACAACCAGGAAGAAGCCGGTGTCTATCAGAGCATCAGTGACGAGATCGATGCCAAGCTGGAAGGGATAGGCCTGGCCTATGAGCCGGGTGGCAGCGAGGGCGCCTCTTACCAGGATCAGCTCAAGACCGAGATCGCCAACGGCACTGCGCCTGACGTCTTCTGGATCCCGGGCACCGACGTCGCGGACTTCGCCAAGCGCGGCCTGATCCTCAATCTGGCGGGGCAGGCTGCCAACACGGAAGGCTACAGCAACGACGATTTCTATGCCGGGCCGATGAACTTCCTGACCTACAACCCGGAGACGGATGTCAACGATGCCCTGTGGGGTCTGCCGCGCGATGTCTCGACGTTTGTGCTGTATTTGAACCAGGACTTGCTGGCTGAAGCCGGCGCTCCGGACCCTATTGCTCTTGCCGCTGAGGGGAACTGGGACTGGGATGCATTCGTGGAGGTTGCCGCAGCAGTGCGTGGTCTTGGGAGTGACATCTATGGCTATGGCGCCAATGCCTGGTGGGGGCCGTACGGCACTTGGATGAACGCTGCCGGTGGCGGCTTCTTCAATGCGGATCGCACTGCATGCAATTTGAACTCGCCTGAATCCCTGGCGGGTCTCGAATTCGAGCAACGCTTGTACCAGGATCTCGACGTAGCCGTTCCGTACGGCGAGGACAGCGAACCGCCCTTCCGCGCCGGCAAGGTGGGCATGTTCCAGAACGGCCGCTGGGCCACCCCGGGCATCCGCACCGTTGACTTCAACTGGGATGTGGTTGAACTGCCCAAAGGACCGGCTGGCAATGCTGGCAACTGGCAGTTCTGGGGCGCCTATGCGGTGAATGCCAACACCGAGCATCCGGAGGAGGCGTGGAAGTTGGTTCAGGAACTCACCCTGGCCGAAACCCAGGCCAAGATCAGCGCGTTGGGCACCAATATTCCCAGTCGCGTCAGCCAGGAGGCCATCGATGCCTTCCTGACCTTCACGCCGCCAGCCAACAACCAGGCCTTTATCAACGGCCTCCAGGACAACGCCGTCGCCGAAGGCCGCCCGTACGAGAACGTGACGAGCCTGTTTCTGCGTGCGGCAGCCGACACAACGCAGGGCGACCCTTTGGCGGGGCTGCTCGACGAGCAGGTCAAGCATCCGACGGACTCGCACCCTCAGCTCGG
>JAPLGY010000034.1 GCA_026389955.1 Caldilinea sp.
GCGGCGAACGCTGCATTGTCTGACGCAGCAATTCGTATGCTGCTTGAATTTGTTCGGCAGCCTCTTTGAATGCCCTGTCAGGGCCTTGTGTGCAGACAGCCATCTGCCTCTTACATTGCGCCATAACTGCGATCATATCAAACAGCCCATCAGGCGCAAAACTGCGACTGTGGATTTGTAGATTTCTCAGGGCATGGCGCTATGGTATACTCTATGTAAAGAAACAAGCTCTATCGTCAGAACAAAGACCATCCGACCCAGAATGCAAGGTTGCCCTGTTCTGAAAATAGCTGACGCGAAGGGTTTTCATCGTTTGTGGTGCCTAACCAACAATAGAATCACAGAAAGCGGGGAGAGACCGTGCGAGTAAGCTGTCTGCAAGAAAACTTGGCAAAGGGGCTTGCGATCGTCGGACGTGCAGTTTCAGCACGCTCTACCATGCCAGTATTAGCGAACATCCTCCTTGAAGCAAGCGACAACCAACTGCGTCTGGCAGCCACCAATCTCGAAATTGGGGTTACCTGCTGGATTGGGGCCAAAGTAGAAGATGTTGGCTCGATCACGGTGCCAGCCCGGCTTCTGACCGATTTTGTCAACAGCCTTCCTCCAGAACGGATCGAATTGGAACTGGTCGTGCGTACCCAGACGCTCCATCTGCACTGTACCTCTTTCGAGGCCAATCTGAAGGGCATCGATGCGGCCAATTTCCCGATTATAAAGCCGTCCGACACTGACCGGGGTTGAGGTGACGTTCAAAGAAGGGCGCCTCACCATGGCTGCAACCGACGGGTATCGACTCAGCGTGCGGAGTTCGGCTGTCGACGGCAGCCTGCCATCGACAGCCGCCACCGTCATTGTCCCTGCACGCAGCCTGAGCGAACTGGCACGGATCAGTGCGGACGCGGACGAAGGCCGAACGGTGCAGGTCCTGGTGACCCAGGAACGCAACCAGATTCTTTTTCAGATTTGGGGTCGGAGCGGCGAAGGAAAAGGTGGAAACTTTCACCGCGTCGAACTGGCCAGCCAGCTGATCGACGCGAATTTTCCGGACTACCGTGCGATTATCCCCAAAACCCATGCCACACGCACTGTTGTCGACACTGCTGCTCTGCTCAAAGCGGTGCGGGTCGCCTTTTTATTTGCTCGCGACAACGCCAACATCGTTCGACTCAAAATTCAGCCTGCCAGCAGCACCCACGGCGCTCAGCTCAGCCTGGCTGCCACAAGCAGCGATATTGGAGACAGCACCAACGATCTGGCCGCACGGGTCGAGGGGGACGAGTTAGAAATTTCTTTCAATGCCAAGTATTTGATCGATGTCCTCAGCCAGATCGACGACCCACAGGTTGTTCTCGAAACGACACAGTCGACCCGGCCAGGGACACTTCGCCCAGTCGGCATGGGTGAAGAAGAATTTTTACATGTCGTTATGCCCATGCATCCAACCCGCTAAAGAGCCCTGTTGGCCCCAAAAACTTCTCTTCGCTGGATGGGTCTGAGCTGACACGACATTCCTGTGCAGAAAAGCGTCAGGCCCATCACAGCGAACGCGCGCGCCTATTCAGGTATCTGTAGCTCCATGCCGATCTGCAGAGCATTGGCGGCCGGCAGCACCGCTTGATTGGCGGCAAAAATGTCTTGAATGCGATCGGGGGTCCCGTAAAGCTTCATCGAGATGCCCCACAGTGTGTCTCCTTCCACCACAATATAGGTGTTCAGGGGGCGCACCAGCACGTTGACAACCGAAACATCTTCGATGGCTGGCAGACGACTGAGCAACTGGATCAACTCGTTGCGGGCCTCAACACTGGCTACACTGCCCTCCAGTACCAAACGGTTGCCTTCCAGGCGGCCGTTCACCGACTCTGCAAGTTCAGGTCTTTGTGCTTCTACCAGCACAGTTTTGACATCAAACGCCGGCCCCGTCAGCAAGATTGCTTCTCCTGCAGCGGCCAACGGCTCCAGATCGGTTGCAGCCAGGGGCTCGTTCGGCAGAACAGGCTGTTGAGGCGATTCCTCGGGGAGATCAGGCAGGTCTGCAACAGCTACCGTCGGTGTCGGGTCAGGCACCCATCTGACCTGCTCTGGAGTGGCCGCCACCACAGGCGGTTGGCCGCTGACAGAGATCTGAGGGGGTGTCTGCCAAAACCACCACCCGCTTGTGCCCAGCAAAACAGCAGCCGAAAAAACCATAGCAAACCTTTGCAACGGCGGACGTGACGCAGCCAGCCGGGCGGTCGGGCGCACATCATCCACATACAGCGGCAGCAGTTCGTCGTCTGAAAGCAGCGGGAACTCTACACTGCCCCGGCCACTTTTGGGCAAAGAGCGCTGGCGCGCCTGGCTTGATCTCAGCAACCACTCCGCTTCGCTGCGCAACACATCGTCGACCGGCACCGACGCGACATGGTAGCGCATTCGGTCGACCAGATCCAGCCGTTTACACAGAATTGCGCTCAGCAGATGGAGTTCAGCAGAAGCTCGATAGGCCAGGCCCCGTTCAGCTTCAGCCAATGCAGCCTGCGGATCGCCGCGCGTTGCCAATCCGGCAGCGCGCTGATAAAAAAAGCTTGTCGCCTGATGCGCGCCGATCAATTTGCGTAGATTGGCGCCACACAATTCACAA
>JAPLGY010000019.1 GCA_026389955.1 Caldilinea sp.
AGGCGATCTCACGCTCACGAATCCACCCCCGACGACCGTCAGCCAGCCTGATCTCCAGGCCAGCCGGCAAAACACGCAGAACCCAACCAATATAAATCTGGTTTGTTTCTGGAGAACCAGCACGTCTTTTGTCTGACATGAGCTGACAACAAACAATCCACCGCTAAAAGTACAGAACGAATGGCTGTGTCGATCATATCATGGACAGACACCTCAAAACCTTGCAGTTTTGTGTCAAATTTATGACCAACCTGTCATCCAGAATTCTGACAAAATTGCCGAGATTTATCATTTTGCTGGACACAGTTTGTCATGCAACAGTCGGCCGAGGGGTGTTACACTTTCGATCGGGAGACGCAGAGCAGCTCTACAAAAACAGAATCTTCAAATCATTTAGGATTTTTTGATTGGCGGTCATCCCCCTTTACCCCCGGCATGCTCTGACGCAACTTTTTTGGATGGAGGGCATCCCTTATCCCTCCATCTTCTCCTGTTTGTCAGCGTGAACCAGCGGGCCCACAACCTATGCGGCGATCTGTTCAGGAACAGCAGTTTCTGCATTTTCGGCTGCAACAGCTTTTGCAGGGCGCGCTGGCTCGCCAGACTGCGTGCGCCCAGGACGCATCCGCCGCCACCCCAACGCTCCACCAGCGATCACGCCGGTGACCGCAAGGATCGAAGGCGACAACAGCGAAATGCCCCCCACCGTGAGCCCTTTGGCAACAACCATGCCCACCACACCTCCCGCCAGTGCAGCACCTGCGGTCACCCCCCAACGCACAGCCACAGACGATTTTTCAGTGCCAGCCTCGACCAAATGTCGGACACTGGCTTCTCCCTGCGCTCTCATGGCGTCCAGGTCTGGCATCTTGACTTCGCCCAGATTCGGCATCTTGACTTCGCTCAGATTCGGCATCTTGACTTCGCTCAGATTCGGCATCTTGACTTCGCCCAGATTCGGCATCTTGACTTCGCCCAGATTCGGCATCTTCAATTCTTTGAGGTTCGGGAGATGGAGACCATGTCCTGGAGGTACGTCCTTTGTTTCTGCAGGTTCTGTGACCACCTCCGTTGCCTCTGCTGCGGCTGGCCCTCTTTCTTCCACGACAGCCTCTGCCGCCTCGTTCAGCTGTGGTGTCTCTGCTTCAGGGTGAATTGGCTCTTCAGGGTGAATTGGCGAAGATTCGCTGGGTGTGGTGAATGCATTGTTCTCTCCCAGCCCACCCGTTCGTTTACGTGTAGCCACGGTGTAAAACCTCCTCTACGAATGATCGATAGGCCAATGCCGCTGCATGGTCAGGGGCATATTCAAACAGACTCAAAGCTCTTCCATGTGACTCCTCAAATTTGACTGTTTTGGGAATCGCAGCACGAAAAACAACGCTGCCGAAGCGTTCCTCGACCGCAGCCCGCACATCGCGTGCAACATGGGTGTTTTCGTACACGGTCAACAGCACACCGCTGATATGCAGCCAAGGACAGGAGAGCTCGCTGCGCACCATTTTGATCGTCTCCTCCAGCCGCTGGATCCCTTTGAGCGCAAAAATACTGGAAGGAACCGGGATCAGCACTTCATCAGCCGCCGCCAAGGCGTTGATCGTCAACAAACCCAGCGACGGCGGCGCGTCGATAACCAGATAGTCGTAGCGGTTCAGCCCATCCAGCTCCCTCAAGCGGACACGCAGCCGTTTCTGTCCCTCCACCGTGCCAGCAAGTTCATGCTCCGCAGCAGCCAGCTTCACATTGCTTGGCACCATCTCCAGCAGCGGACGCCGGGTGGTCCGTGCCACATCCAACACACCCCGGCCACAGTGCAAGAGATCGTAGACACTGTCTGCCTCTGGCTCGTTGCCCAGCACCAGAAATGTTGCATTGGCTTGTGGGTCCATGTCGACCAACAACGTGCGTTTGCCAGCTGACGCCAATCCAACAGCCAGATGAACAGCAGTCGTAGTTTTGGCAACTCCACCTTTCTGATTGGCGACGACGATTTTTTTCATGGAGTACCCTAAAAATCCGTGAATATGCTCGACTCTTTTAGTTTACCGCAATCTGCCCAACTGTCAATTTCGCTCAAAGGGGCCGTTGGGGTGCTCTGTACGATGAGTTTGACCTGTCGAGCCGTTCGACCAGAGCAGACCGCGCAGACACTGTGCTTTCTCCTCATCTGCACCACTCGACCTATTGTAACACAAAAAAGCACTGTTCTGGGAGAAGGTGCCTTTTTCACCGGGGAACAGTCAGTACGTTTACATTTCAGCCAATGCACAGTACAATTGTAACTCTTCAGAATATTTTTACGGACGCTTTAATGCCGTCCACAGGCAGACGCGATCCATGAATCCTGGTTTCCCTGCCGTGCGGTTCAACGACAGTCTCAAAAGGTTGGCAGAGATGCGCAAGGTTACGTTCCTCGACAAAATCAAATACTGGTTTGACAACGTGATGGCGAAGGGTGCTATCGTGTTGATCCTCTGGCTGATGCTGGTTTCGCTGCTGGTCATCCTTTTCTTTTCGGCCAGCATGAAACTGACCGCACAAGTCTTGGAAGATTCGCGCGGCGATCAAGGCTCGTTCAGCGATCTCTTCTGGATGAACCTGAGCACGGTGCTCGAACCTGGGCTGGCGGAAGGCGGCAGTTGGACGTTCAAGCTGGAAAATTTTACCGTCGCCATGATGGGCATTTTGCTGGTCAGCATCCTGATCGGTTTGATTACAGCCGGCATCGAAGATCGGCTGCAGCAGCTGCGCAAAGGACGGTCCTTTGTGCTCGAACAGAACCATACGATCATCTTGGGCTGGTCTTCACAGATTTTCACCGTCGTGGCCGAGCTGGTCATCGCCAATGCCAACCAACGGCGCCCTGTGATCGCCATTTTGGGAGACGCCGACAAGGTAGAAATGGAAGACCGTCTGCGCGAGCAGGTGAAAGATCTGAAAAATACTCGGCTGGTGGTCCGCTCCGGGTCAGCCACCGAACCCAATGACCTGGACCTTGTCAACCCGTACAGCGCACGCTCGATCATTCTGCTTCCCCCAGAAACCGATTCCCCAGACAGTGCTGTCCTCAAAACCCTGCTGGCCCTGAGCAAAAATTTGTCCGCTACCCAACACCCCTGTCAGATCGTCACCT
>JAPLGY010000467.1 GCA_026389955.1 Caldilinea sp.
CCCTTTTACCTTTCGTGGCCACAGTGTGCCCGCCATCCTGGTCAGCGGACACCATGCCAACGTGATGCGTTGGCGCCGACAACAGGCGCTGTTGCGCACCTTGGAGCAGCGCCCCGATCTGCTCTCCCAGGCCCGCTTGTCTTCCGCTGACCTGGCATTTCTGCGCCAGCACGGCTGGCCGACAGCTGAATCAGGCACATAATTTTTGCCCTGAAGGCTTGGCCACCGCACTTACCCTTTTCCTGGTCGATTGCGACCTCAGCCATTATAGAATGGTCAGGACAGCCGACAAAATTCCAAACAAGCGAGATTCTGCCTTTGGAAGATGCAATATCGACGATCGACTCCCCCGCCAGTTTGGCAACAGCTGTCGGCTGTGCTATTCTGTTCAAGTTGAACCAACTGTAGGATGTAAACACTTGCACGCGGACACCGGGTAGACGCTCCGCTGTTGTGTATGATTGATGAAGGATATGTGTGATGACCAATGCACTGATGGCTTCTCTACAGCCAGAATTGAACGCAAACTTTCCTGACATTGCACCAGGAGACACGGTTCGCGTCCATCAGAGAATTGTCGAGGGGCGCAACGAGCGTATCCAGACATTTCAGGGTGTGATCATTGCGATGCGGGGTGGCAAGTCGGCAGGTGCTACCTACACGGTGCGTCGTACCGGCGCACACGGTGTAGGGGTCGAGCGCACCTTTCCGGTGTACAGCACCACCGTGGAGAAGGTCGAAGTGCTGCGCAAAGCACGCGTCCGTCGCGCCCAGCTGTACTATCTGCGCGACCGACAGGGAAAATCGGCCAGACTGCGCGAAAAGCGTTTTCTCAAGGTGTAGCTCAGAGCGGATTCTCAAGAGCCAGCGCTGAGTCTGTGCGAGAGGTTGGACCGGACCCCATCCCGAGCCAGCGCTCATCGAACGGTTTACAAACCTCTCGCCCCAACACCCCAAAAAAACACCGAAACAAGTACGTCGTCTGTCCCCCGTCGACCCTTCTGCAAGGAACCGACCGTGCTGCCCAGACCACCTGCTTTTCATGTGCTGGTCAAACCGACAGGCGCCCTCTGCAACCTCGACTGCTCCTACTGTTTTTTCCTCTCCAAAGAAATGCTCTATCCGGGGAGTCGTTTCCGGATGGCGGATGAACTGCTCGAAGCCTATCTTCGCCAGCTGATCGAGAGCCACACGACACCTGAGGTGCAGGTGGCCTGGCAAGGGGGCGAGCCTACGTTGATGGGGCTGGCCTTTTTTGAACGATCGATCGAACTGGTCGAAAAATATCGCAAGCCCGGCACCCGTGTGATCTATTCGCTGCAAACCAATGGCACGTTGATCGATGACGGCTGGGCACGGTTTTTGAAGCAGCACAATTTTTTGGTTGGGATCAGCATCGATGGCCCGCAGCCGCTGCACGACGTCTATCGCGTCGACAAAGGCCAGCAACCCACCTTCGACAAGGTTCTGCGTGGGCTGCACTCCCTGCAGAAACAGGGGGTCGAATACAACACGCTGACGACCCTGCATCGGGCCAATGCCGACCATCCCCTCGAAGTGTACCGCTTTTTGCGCGACAAATGTCATTCTCGCTTTCTTCAGTTTATCCCGATCCTCGAACGGGTGCCCGCTGGGGGCCAGGAGAGCGCTGCTCCGGGCTCTTCGTGGCGGGAGCGTCCCTTGTACAGGCAGGCAGGAGATCAGGTCACAGACCGTTCGTTGCGGCCAGAGCAGTACGGTGATTTTTTGATCGGGGTCTTCGAGGAGTGGGTGCGCCACGACGTCGGTCGAGTCTATGTGCAGATGTTTGATGTGGCACTGGCCAACTGGCTCGACGAGCCGCCCGGGCTCTGTGTGCATGCTCAGACCTGCGGGCTGGCCTTGGCAATCGAACACAACGGCGATCTTTATTCTTGCGACCACTTTGTCGAACCGGAATACCGGCTGGGCAATATTTTGGAGACCCCTCTGATCGAACTGGTCACTTCCCCCCAGCAGCAGCGCTTTGGACGGGAAAAATTGGATTCTTTGCCCGCCTACTGCCGGGCCTGTGAGGTCCGGTTTGCCTGTCACGGCGGTTGTCCCAAAGATCGGTTTCTGACGACACCAGAGGGCGAGCCAGGCCTCAACTACCTCTGTGCTGGGTTCAAACGATTTTTCCATCACGTGGACGAACCGATGCGTCGGATGGTTGCGCTGCTGCGCCAGCGCCGCGCGCCGGCGGAAATTATGCAGCACTACCAAGAGCAGGATCGCCGACTGGCAGCGGCGCTGGCCGGTGCCGGCCGCAACGATCCTTGTCCCTGTGGCAGTGGGAAGAAGTTCAAACAATGTCATGGGCGACTTTGAGACAGCAGAGGAGGCCAATCTGCAGACACAAATTTTGACCTACCTCCAAGAGCACCTGGACGAATATGTGGAGGACTTGCGCTGTCTGACTGCGGTCGACTCCGGCACGCACCACAAACCGGGTGTCGATGCGGTGCAGTCTTGGCTGCAAAACGAGCTTCAAACACTGGGTTTCACCGTCGAGCGAATTCCCCAGTCTGTGCTGGGTGACAACTTGCTTGCCCACCGCAAGGGGGGAGGTGGACAGCGCATCCTGCTGCTGGGCCACGCGGACACGGTGTTTCCGGTGGGCACGGCTGCTGCGCGCCCGCTGTGCATCGACGGCAACAGCGTGCTGGGACCCGGCACCTGCGACATGAAAGGTGGCCTCCTCACCGGCCTCTATGCGCTGCGGGCTTTGGACGCCGTAGGCTGGGAGCAGTACGGTTCGGTGCACTTTCTGATCGTCAGCGACGAAGAGATCCAGGAACGCTGTGGGGTGCCGCTGATTCGACAGGCTGCACAGGCTGCAGATGTCGCCTTTACGCTGGAGGCGGCACGGGCCAACGGCGACATTGTGACCGCACGCAAGAGCGCGGTGTGGGCGACGGTGCGTGTAGCGGGCCAGGCAGCACATGCCGGTGTCGAGCCCGAAAAGGGGCGCAACGCCATCCTTGCCCTGGCGCGCCACCTGGTCGAGATCGACCGGCTCAACAATTGGGTGCCGGGTGTCACTGTCAACATCGGGCGGGTCGCAGGAGGCACACAGCCCAACGTGGTTGCCGAGGAAGCCTGGGCTCAGCTGGATCTGCGGGCCTGGCGAGACGCCGACCTGCCTCCTCTGATTGCGGAGATTCGTGCCCGGTTGGCCCAGCCTGTGCTCGACGGCACCCGAGCCGTTCTGGAGGTCAACCCGGCAATGGGGATGCCGGCCATGCAACACACGCCTGCCGTGGCTGCGCTGGAGAAGTTGACACAACAGCTGGCAGCCCGGCTGGGGTTTTCTGTGGCCGGCACCCGTACGGGGGGGGCGTCGGATGCCAGCTTTGTCGCCGCCGAGGGGGTTCCTGTCCTCGATGGATTGGGCCCGATCGGAGGGTTGGACCACAGCCCGCAAGAGTATATTGAGCTTTCCAGCATTGTGCCGCGCACCGCGCTGTTGGCCCTGCTGCTGGCAGAGACAGGCGCTCGCTGACAGGGCAGCTGCAGACTGAAGATGTCTTTGCTGGCTGGCCTCCGGGTTCTTGACCTTTCACGCGTGCTGGCTGGCCCCTACTGTACGATGGTGCTGGCCGACTATGGGGCCGATGTGGTCAAGGTAGAGGAACCGGGCAGCGGGGACGGCACCCGTGGCTGGGGTCCGCCCTGGGTCGGAGACCAGAGCGCCTATTTTTTGACCGCCAACCGCAACAAACGCAGCATAACGGTCGATCTAAAAACAACTGCCGGCCAGCAGATTGTCCAGCAGCTTGCCCTCTGTTCTGACGTTGTGGTCGAAAACTTCAAAGTAGGGGACGCAGCCCGGCTGGGGGTCGACTACGCCACGCTCGCTGCACGCAACCCCCGCCTGGTCTACTGCTCGATCACGGGCTACGGACAGACCGGCCCGGCACGCGAGCAGGCCGGCTACGATTTTGTGGTGCAAGCCCAAGGGGGCATTATGTCGATCACAGGGCCGGTGGAGGGCGAAGCCTGCAAGGTCGGTGTGGCGATCGCCGACATCACCGCAGGACTTTTTGCAGCCACCGCGATTTTGGCTGCCTTGCACGAGCGCGCGACCAGCGGGCGGGGGCAGTGGATCGACATTGCCCTGCTCGATGCGCAGATTGCCTGGCTGGCCAATGTGGCGCAGAACTATCTGGTAACCGGCGAGCCCCCTCGGCGATACGGCAATGCCCATCCCAGCATTGTGCCCTATGAGACATTTGCCACGGCCGATGGCCATCTGGCACTCGCTATCGGGACCGACGAGCAGTTTCGCAAATTTTGCCAGGCAGCCGGCGTTCCGGCTCTGGCGGAAGAGGAGCGTTTCCGCACCAACCAGGCACGCGTCGAGCACCGCAGCGTGCTGGTTCCCTCCCTTCAAGCGCTGCTGCGGACACGCTCGACCGCAGCCTGGCTGGCGCTCTGCGCAGAGCAGAAGGTGCCGGCCGGACCGATCAACGACATTCCAGCTGCGCTTGCGGATGCCCAGGTCCGGGCACGCGGCATGGTGCAAGAGGTCGAGCATCCCAGTGTGGGGCGGATCGCGCTGTTGGGGCCGGTTGCAAAATTTGAGCGCACGCCAGCCACTGTGCGCAGTGCGCCGCCGCCATTGGGCTTCCACACCGAAGAAGTGCTGGCCGAGTTGCTCGGCTACACAGCCAGCCAGATCGCACGGCTGCGTGCGCAGGGGGTGATTTGATGCCCAATCTTCGCCGTAGGGAATGCCAAAATTTTCAGCAGGAAAAGGAGTGCGCCGGAGACGATGAAAACCGGCGCGCCGCGTCAGCAACTTGGGGGCGTCGCTCGAAATCAATTTTGAGCGAAAAAGTGTGCGCTCCGGCTCAACAACTCGCGTTTTGAGCAAAACTTGAGTAAAATCAAAGAATGGTGAAAAAACTGGCGGAAGACTTGCTGCGGCCCCCAAGTGTTCGAATCGAGATGAGGATCGCTTGAGCCACAAAGCGCCTTGGGGGTTGACGTTGTGGGTGTGGGCTGTCAGTGGACTGGCTGTCGTGCCGCTGGTCTACATTCTGCTGCGTGCAGCGTTCGCCGGCCCGGCGACCTGGGCTCGGCTGTGGGTCGGGCAGCTGCCCGACCTGATGGTGCAGAGCCTGCTGCTGCTGCTGGGAACTGTGACTTTTGCGCTGCTGCTGGGGGTGGGCATGGCCTGGCTGGTCGAGCGCAGCGATCTGCCAGGGCGCAGCGTCTGGCGTGTGCTGCTGGCGTTGCCCCTGGCCATCCCAGGCTACGTGGCAGCCATCTGCTATCTTCTCCTGCTGCGCCGTGGCGGGGTCGTGGACACGCTGCTGATGGCGTACGCCGGGTTTGACCGTGGAGAGGTGCCGCTGCCCTCTCTGTACAATCTT
Organism: Caldilinea sp.; assembly: GCA_026389955.1. The sequence goes on from JAPLGY010000467.1 coordinate 5,400, forward strand.
GGCGGGGCCACGCTGATCATCGGGCTGATCAGCTACCCGTACATCTATCTGCCGACAGCTGCGGCGTTGCGTTCGATGGACCGGTCGTTGGAAGAGGCGGCCCGCATGTTGGGGCGCAGCAGCTGGGAGAGCTTTCGCCAGATTACGCTGCCGCTGGTCGCGCCTGCGATCGCAGGGGGGGCTTTGCTGGTCGGGCTCTATGTGCTCTCTGATTTTGGCACCGTGGCCATGCTGCGCTATCGGACATTTACGACCGCCATTTACAATCAGTTTGCAGGTCAGATCGACCGTTCCGGGGCAGCCATCCTCAGCGTGCTCCTGATCCTGATGGCACTCCCCTTGTTGTTTGGAGAAGGATGGTTCAGCCGTCGCCAGCAGCGTCTGACTTCGACGACTGCCTGGCGGCCCCGTCAGCGGGTGCGTCTGGGGCCCCTGCGCTGGCTGGCGGCCGGGGGGGTTGCCGGGGTCGTGTTGTTGGCCCTGGGGTTGCCCCTTGGGGTATTGGGGGGGCTCAGCCTGCAAGGCTGGCTGTTTCCCAGCGAAGCCGACCGGATTTGGGGAATCAACAACGAAGGGATTCTGATTTTTGGGGCCCACAGCCTGTTGGTGGCCGCGTTGGCGTCCACATTGGCCACCCTGCTGGCCTTGGCGCCGCTCTATCTGGCTGTGCGCTTTCCGAGCCGGCAGGCGCATCTGTTGCTGGCACTGAGCCGCAGCCCTTTTGCCTTGCCCGGGATCATCATCGGCCTGGCGTTTGTGTTGTGGATCAACCGCTGGTTCCCAGCCATTTACGGCACAATTTTCGCGCTGGTGTTTGCCTTTGTCTTTCGGTTGCTGCCGCAGTCGTTGTCTACGGGAGAGGCGGCGCTTCGTTCGGTCTCCCCTGAGTTGGAAGAGGTGGCGCGTACGATGGGGGAGAAACCCGCCAGTGTCCTCTGGCGGATCACGTTGCCGGTGGCAGCTCCTGGACTTGCAGCCAGTTGGGCGCTGGTGTTCATCACGGCAATGAAGGAGCTGCCGACAGCGATTTTGCTGCGCCCGCCCGGCTTTGACACGCTGCCGGTGCGTATCTGGGCAGCGGCCAGCGAGAGTGTGTACACACAGGCGGCACCCCCTGCGTTTTTGTTGATTTTATTGACGACCTTGCTGCTGCTCCCTCTGCTGCACAGCCGCCTCGGGATCGACCGGGCGATCCAAGAACATCTTTGAGCCAATTGACCCATGACCCATCCAGTCATTTCGTTGCAAAATGTCGTGAAAAAATATGGAGGCCCTGCTGCCGCAGTGGCAGGTGTCACCTTTGAAGTGGCGCCTGGCGCGTTGGTGGCGCTTCTGGGCCCGAGTGGCTGTGGCAAGACGACGACGCTCCGCCTGATCGCCGGGTTGGAGAGGCCCGACGCCGGAACGATCTGGTTGGACGGCTCTCCGGCAGCGGGCAACGGCGTCTGGCGCCCGCCAGAGAGCCGTCGAGTGGGGATGGTCTTTCAGGATGGCGCACTTTTTCCCCATTTGACCGTGGCGCAGAACATTGCGTTTGCGCTGTCTGCCCACCGACAGTCAGAGCGGATCGCCGAGCTGTTGGGGTTGGTGGGGATGGGAGGGTATGCGGGCCGTTACCCGCATCAGCTCTCTGGTGGACAGCAGCAGCGGGTTGCGTTGGCGCGTGCCTTGGCGCCGCAGCCTGCTGTGGTGTTGCTGGACGAGCCTTTTTCGCGCCTGGATGCTGCGTTGCGGGTCGCTTTGCGCGACGATGTGCGAGCTATTCTCAAGTGCACCGAGGCCACCGCCATTTTCGTGACCCACGACCAGGAGGAAGCACTGAGCATCGCAGATTGGGTCGTCGTCATGTTCGATGGGCGGGTGGTCCAGGTAGGGACGCCCCAGGAGGTCTATACGCGGCCGGCCACACGCCAGATTGCCACGTTTGTCGGTGAGGCGAACTTGCTGCCCGGCCGTGCCAACGGCACGACCGCCGAATGTGCGGTCGGCCGGGTGTTGCTGGCAACTCCCCAGCAGGGGCCGGTCGAGCTGATGATTCGGCCAGAGTCGATCGAACTGCGTGCGGCCCGCGGGGGCGCTGCACGGATCGAGCGCATCCGTTATTTTGGTCACGACCAGTCGCTGCATCTGACCGTCCAAGATGGCAGCCAGCTCTCCGTTCGCAGCCTGCCGAGGCCTGATCTGCAAGTGGGCCAGGAGGTCGAGATCGCGGTGCGCGGGGTCGTAGTGGCCTACCCGCAACACACACACTAAGCGCGTTGGCGCACGTCGAGCGCATCGCGCAGACCATCTCCCAGCAGATTAAAGGCGAGCACGGTCAGAATCAAAGCCAGGCCAGGAAAGAGGATCAGGTGCGGGGCGGTGAAGACCTGGTTGCGTTCCTGCCCGATCATAGAACCCCACTCCGCAGTCGGTGGCTGGGCCCCCAGCCCGAGAAATGAAAGGGCCGCTGCATCGAGGATGGCGACAGCAATGCCCAGCGTCCCCTGCACAACCAGCGGGGTCAAGGCGTTGGGCAGAATGTTGCCGAAAAGAATACGCCGGGTCGGAACCCCGATCGATCGGTCGGCGGTGACATAGTCCTGTTGTTTGATCGAGAGCACGCTGGCGCGCATGATGCGCGCGTAGACAGGGATGCTGACAATGCCGATCGCCAGCAGCGTGTTGATCAGGCCAGGGCCCAGCACGGTGACGATGCCGATCGCCAAAATCAGGCTGGGAAACGCCAGCATGATGTCCATCAACCCCATGAGCAGATGGTCGGCCCAGCCCCCCAGATAGCCGGAGGTCGCCCCCAGCAGCGAGCCGATCACGATCGCAAAGCCGACAGAGACGATCCCGACCAGCAGCGAGAGGCGGGCGCCGAAGAGGATTCGGCTGTAAAGGTCGCGTACGTTTCCGTCCAGCCCAAAAAAGTGCTGTGGCTGGTCGGGCGGGCAGCCGAACAGATGGATGCAAGGGGGCTGCCGTTTGGTCACCTCCTCGATCCCGATCAAGGACTGGGTGGGGTCGTGTGTGGCGAGGGCAGGGGCCAGCGCTGCCACCAAAATCAGAGCGAGCAGGATCGCCATCCCGATCAGCGCCGACCGGCGTTGAAAGAGACGTCGCAGCGCAGTGCGCCAGAGCCCACGCGGTCTGGTCTTCAAAATTGGCTCGACTGAAGCGGTCGCGGCAGATGTGCTCATAAAGGATCACTCCGATGGCGGTCAGCCCAGCCGAATGCGTGGGTCGAGAACGGCGTATGAAATGTCGACCAGCAGATTGACAACCACATAGGTGAAGGCGATCACCAGTGTGAAGCCCTGGATCACCCCATAGTCGCGCGAGGAGATGGCATCAAACATGGTGCGTCCGACGCCGGTCAGCCCAAAGATCGTCTCGGTCAGGACAGCGCCGCTGAGCAGGCCGCCCAGCGAAAGGCCGATCACGGTGATGACCGGAAGCAGCGCGTTGCGCATGGCATGGCGGAAGATGATGCGGCGTTCATTCAAACCTTTGGCACGAGCTGTGCGCATGTAGTCGAGGTTCATCACTTCGAGCAGGCTGGAACGGGTCATGCGGGCGATCACCGCCATCGAGACCGTCGAGAGCACAAGGACAGGCAGAATCAGATGGCGGCCGGCGTCGACGACAAGTTTGCCGTTGAGGGTCAAAAGGCCGTTGAGAACGTACATCTGGGAAAAGAAGTCGAGCAGCCCGCGCAGCGGTCCTCCCAACCCGTCCAGCCCCCAGACAGCTGCGATCGGCTGCACGCGCACGCCGGCGGTCAGCCTTCCTGAAGGAGGCAGCGAGAAGGGGGTCTCTTTGAGCAACACTGCAAAAAGATAGGCGGCCAGCAGACCCAGCACAAAGATCGGCACGGAGACGCCCAGGTTGGCCAGGACCATCGTCGACACGTCGACCGGTGAATTTTGCCAGTGGGCGGCAACCACGCCCAGAATGACGCCAAAGAACGTGGCGACCAGAAGCGAGAGCAGCGCCAGCTCGATTGTGACGGGCAACCGCTCCATCAGCATCTCTGTCACAGGACGGCCGAAACGCATCGACTCGCCCAGATCCCCAGCCAGCACACGCCCCAGATAGTAGCCGAACTGGACGACCGGCGGTTGGTCCAGCCCATAGCGCTTGGAAAACGCAGCGCAGACTGCGTCGCTGGCCTTCTCCCCCAGCATCGCACGACACGGATCGCCGGGGATCAGACGGTTGAGAACAAAGGTGATAAAAAGGATCCCGATCAAAACCGGGATGGCAAGGACTGCTCGCTGGGCAATATACCGTATCAAGGTTGGTCAGTTTCGCTTGAACAGTGAGGGTCGGATAAGGTCTGGTGACAGCCACGCAGTCGCGCGGCTGTCACCAGGAGAGTTCGGACGTTATTCGGCGGGGGCGTTCAGGAAGCCGCCGAAGAGACCTGGGAAGTACGAGAAGCTGCCGTCACGGCCGACGTGCAGCGGATGCGACGCGTCCCACTGGACACCGTAGGAGAGCACCACATCGTTGGCGTCGAGGGTGGCGCCGTTGTGGAAGGTGACCCCTTCGCGCAGCGTAAAGACCCATTCGGTCAGCTCGGGATTGGCACTCCAGGTGCTGGCCAGCCCGGCCACGACGTCGCCGCTGCCCGGTTCGTAGGCCAACAACGACTCCATGATCTGCTCGCAGGCCCGCAAGGCCTCTCCGTCGGTCTCATCGGCGCAGTAGAGGCCGGCCGGCTCCCCGTTCTGCAACCAGACAAAGGTGTCGCGGTCGCCCGGGGTCATCAGCCGGAACTGTTCGGC
>JAPLGY010000163.1 GCA_026389955.1 Caldilinea sp.
CTTCTCCAGCGGTTTGAAGGAGCTGACCAGCAGCCAGACAAAGGCAAGTGCCATCACCACAGCCCCGATCGACAAAATTGCGACGATCAGGAAGCGCCACAGCCGCCTTTCCCAGACAACCCTGTGCAAGGGGGGCCAGAAACCAGCCTCCGAAGAAGTCACACGCTGTTTTTGTGCCATATCAATGCGCATCCTCGTAGTGCACGCGACTGCCCACATATTTGAAAACAAACAAGGTCAGCCCAACGACGACCAAGAACAACACCCAGGCCAACGCCGCCGCATAGCCCATCTTCAGATTTTGAAAAGCGTTCTGATACATATACAGAACGTAGACCAACGTCGCATTCTGGGGCCCGCCGTTGGTCACCAGACGTGCTATCGTGAAGACCTGGAACGAACCAATGATCCCGATGATCAGGTTGAAAAAAATGACCGGAGAGACCAGGGGGATCGTGATGTGGCGCAGCTTGGCCAGCCGGCCTGCCCCGTCAATCTCCGCCGCTTCGTAGAAAACGTCTGGGATCCCCTGCAGGCCTGCCAGATAGATCACCATACCGCTGCCAAATCCCCACAAGGCGACCAGAATCAGCGCCGGCAACGCCCATTCTGGCTGCTGCAGCCAGGCGATCTTGGGCAGCCCCAACGCCCGCAGGGCGACGTTGGCCAGCCCATACTCAGTGTTGAAGATCCAGGCCCACAGCACGGCGTTGGCCACAGCCGGGACGATGCTGGGCAGATAGTAGATCGTTCGGAAGAGGCTGATGCCCCGGATTTTGGTGTTCAACAGCAGGGCCAGGCCAAACCCCAAAACCAACCCGACCGGCACCGAGACCAACGTGTAGGTGGTCGTCACCGACAGCGAGGTCCAGAACCGGTCGTCCTCCCACATGCTGACCAGGTGCTTTGCCCCCACATATTTGGGCGGTGCAATCAGATTCCAGTCGTGGACGGTCAACCAGAGGGCTACACCTGCCGGCACCAGAAACCAAAGCAGAAAGCCCAGGATGAAGGGCGAGATAAAAATATAGCCCGTCAGGGTGCGCCGCCCAGCCAGTGTACGCGGCAAAAATCGATCAAACCAGTGTGTAGCCATCATGCATCGGTTGTCTTTGCGGATCAGAGACGCAGTTGATCAGAGACCCCCAGGACCGGGCGCCTGGTCCTGGGGGACCTTCAAGGCGGGGATGCCTGGACACCCCCGCCTCCCAGTGTACCTCAGCCCTGCACGGCATCCTGCAGGATTTTGTTGGCGTTCGGCACGGCCTCGGCCATGGCCTGCTCCGCCGTGGCGTCGCCGACCCAGATCTTGTCCATAGCTGGCGTCAGAATCTGATTGGCCTCGGCCCAGCCGGGCGGCTGGTAGAGAACACGGCCGTACCCGGTCAGGAACTTGGTCGGGATGTCCACATAGCCGTCTGGATGGACCCCTTCGGTGATCCAGTTGGTCAGCCCCTGTTCTGTCATCAGGTCGGTCTGGCTTGGCAGCCACAACCCGATCTTGCAAAATTGGGTCTGGTAGAAGGGTGTCGACAAGAAGCGCACCCACTGCCAGGCCGCTTCCGGGTGTTTGGTCGAAGCAAAGCCAGAGTGCAGATGGGCCTGCATGTCGGTGCCGGTCTTGGCCGACATCCCTGGCAGCGCGGCAGTGCCCAAGGTCGGGTTGATCTTGTGCATCCAGGAGAGCGCCCACGAACCGTCGACGGCCATCGCCAGCTTGCCCGTCTCCAGCATCTGGGTGTTGCTCATTCCCAGCGCCTGCATGGCGGTCCCTGCCGGGTTGACCCGGTGTTTGAGCACCAGATCTGCCACGTTCTGCAGCGCCTCGACCGCAGCAGGCTGGTCCAGGGCCAGCAGCCCGGTGCTGGAGTCGATCCAGTAGCCGTTGTTGCCGACGATGGCAGAGTGCAGCGGAATGGTCCAGTGCGGCCAGTCGACGCCGTAGCGGTCGATGTTGTCCGGGTCAAAGCCGCTGTCGGTCGGGTGGTTGCCGTTGACATCGCGGGTCAATGCAATGGCCACCTCGACAAAGCGATCCCAGCTCCAGGCCTGTTCGGGGTCGTTGCTCGGCGGCTCGATCCCTTCTTCCGCAAAGATGTCGGCGTTGTAATAGATGTGGGGAGCCACCCAGCAGGATCCGATCCCATACCACTTCCCCTCCTGTGAGCAGCGCTCCCGCTCCTGGGGCTCGATAAAATAGTTCTCAGCGCCCAGCAGCGGGTCGGCGGTCAGTGGGTCGGTGATGTCCAACAGCAACCCATCTCGGATGAAGGTGCGGTAGATATCGGAGCCGACAAAAGCGGTGTCGGGCGGTGTGCCGGCGGCAATATCGGTGAGCAGTTTCTCCAGATAATTCTCCGGCGTGTGCAGCCAGGTGACCTTGACGGTCTCCTGCTCTGACTCGAACTGGGCGATCGCGGATTTTACGCCCTCGTCTTCCTCGGTTGCGCCCCACCCCATGAAGGTGATCTCCGTGCGCCCCGCGCTCGGTGCAGCAGCCTGCCCACCAGCAGGGGCAGCGCCCGGTGCACAGGCGGCCAGCAAAGCAAGCCCGGTCAAGCTGGCGCTCGCCTGCAGGAAGTGACGACGCGATAAGGTGTTTTTGGTTTGCATACAGCTTTCTTCTCCCCTGATTCCTCTGAACAAAAATGCACGCTGCTGAGACAGAAACAAACTCGCCTGGCAGCAGAACGTCAGCGCCCTGCAGCCAAACGCCCCACACACAGCCCACCTCCACCAGATTTTGTCACTTTGGAGTCCGTGGTACACTGTACGCCAAAGTCCTGTCTTCGGCAAGCAGTTTTGTGCCATTTTTGTGCCAGAGATTGCCAACGTGAACGAAAAAGAGCTGACCGACAACAGCCCTGACCACCAGACAGAGGCTTTTCAGAACGATGTGCGCACAGCCCTGACCCACCTGTACGACAATGCGTTTCTGCAGAGCCACCCTCTGACCTTGCTGCTGGCCAGCAGCGCTCCGGGCGATCGCCTGACACAGGCCCAGGCGCTGCGGCGTCTTCTGCTGGACTGCATCGAGCGGCTGCGCCCGCAGCCGATGGCCCCCAGCGATGCTGCTCGCGCCTACGCAGTGCTGACCTACCGCTGCGTCGACGGGCTGACGATCGAAGAGATCGAACGGAAGCTGGGGCTGAGCCGGCGCCAGACCTATCGGGAGTGGACCAAAGGAATCGAGGCCATTGCCAGCCAGCTCCGGGATCTTCTGCAGCCAGCCCCTTCCCGCTCGGCCCCAGCGGCGCTTCTGCCGCCGACACGCCAGGAGCTGGCAGAAGCTGAGCTGGCCCGGCTCAGCCAGGAAGCACGCTGCGAGGCGCTCGACCTCAACGAAGTCCTGCAGGGGGTCTGCCATCTGCTGGGCTCACGGCTGCAAAGCCGCAGGATCGACATGACGGTGAACGAGTTGTCCACCGCACCCCCTCTTCTGGCTGACCGCACGCTGCTCAGACAGGCGCTGCTGAATCTCTTGAGCCACGCGCTCGACGTGCTGCCGGCTGGCACCCGTCTGACGATCGAGAGCACAGAACAGGCTGGCTCGCTCCAGATTCTGCTGCGCCAGACCTCCCGCCCGCAGCCGATGGAAGAGCCCTCTGCCTCCCCCACCCCGCTGCGCGAAGGGGTCGCTCTGACCGTTGCACAGTCGCTGATCGGCGCCCAAAATGGCCGTCTGACCCTTTATGGGATACCCGACTTCTGGTCTGCGGAGATCGTACTCCCCACCGCCCAGGCACCGACAGTTCTGATCGTCGACGACAACCAGGCACTGGTCGACCTCTTCCAACGCTACCTTGCAGGCCACCGCATCGTCGTCGCCGGGGTCTACCGAGGCGATGCCGTGCTCGAAGCCGTACGCCAGCTGCACCCGCAGCTGATCTTGCTGGATGTCATGATGCCCCACCAGGATGGGTGGGAAGTCTTGCAGAGCCTGCGCCAGGCAGGGGTGGCCGTTCCCATTCTCGTCTGTTCGGTGCTGCGCGAGCATGAACTGGCGCTGGCACTGGGCGCCAACGACACCCTGGTCAAACCGGTCAGCCAGCCAGCGCTGCTAGACGCGCTGCGGCGTTGGCTGGGGACATTGTCCCCACTTGATGGATCGCATTCAACGCCATTTCGATCAGCTTGAGCAGTTCTCCCAGGGTGAAGCCAGAGGCACTGCAGAGGCGAAGCTCCCCTTCGATCGGGGCAATCTCCTGTTCGGGGCTGCGCACCGAGACCACGACCACCGGGATCGCAGCCAACGCAGGCGATCCGCGCAGCACCTCGATAAATTGTTGGCCTCCCATCCCAGGCATGTGCAGATCGACAAAGACAATGTCGGGCGGCTGCCGGGCAGCGATCCTCAGTGCTTCGCCGCCCTCGAAGGCCTCCAGGACATGGACGTCCGGCACCAGCGACCGCAGCATTCGCCCGATCAGCCGGACAATGTGGGGATCGTCGTCTACCACCAGAACGGCATGGGGCCGACAGCCGAGCCGGGCCAGCACATACGCCACGTCCTCTCGGGTCACCGGCTTGGGCAGGTAATCGCTGGCGCCCAGCGACAGACCGTACTGGTGTACGCTGGGCAGTGGCGTCACCAGCAACGGCAAAGCGTCAACAACCTCGCTCTCGGCAGCCAGCCGCTTCCATTCTGCGATCCGGCTGCTTTCTACAATCGCCAGGTCCGGGATCGACTGGCGCAGCAGCTGCTGGACAGCCCCGACATTCTCGGCCAGCACAAAGTCACAGCTGTCGATCTGCCTGCGCAGCAGCGTCAGAGCGCGGACGTCGTCGTGCAGCACGAGGGCCAACGGACGGGCCTTCGCATCGTGCAGCGCCTGCGGAATTCGCACCTTGGAGAGCGGCAGCAGCCCCTGGGTGCTCGGGCGCGGCAGCGCAAACCCCACGGTCGTCCCTTTGTCCACCACGCTGTCGATCCAGATCCGCCCCTGATGGAGCTCGACAAATTTCTTGCTGACCGCCAACCCCAACCCGCTGCCGTGCGTCAGCTCCTCTTCGTCCAGACGGTCAAATGCCTCAAAGGCCCGGTTCAACTTTTCAGGCGCAATCCCACGTCCGCTGTCCTGCACCAAAATCGTCACCTCTGTCTCGGAGAGCACGGTGGCGATCCGCACCCACCCCTGTTCGGTGTAACGCATCGCATTGGTGAGCAGGTTGAGCAAAACCTGGCGAATCCGCACCCGATCCAGGTCGACCGGGCACGCCGAAGAGGCTCTTTCCAGCTGCAGATCGAGGTGGCGCGCCTCTGCCAGCCCACGCACAATCTCAGCGGTTTCCTGCAACAAGACATCGAGGTCAACACGTTCCTTTTGCAACACAAAACGCCCCGACTCGATCTGTGACAGGTCCAGCACATCGTTGATCAAGTCCAACAGATGGCGCGAGCTTCGATAGATCGCCAGCATATCCCCGCGGTACTCCCGCGGCAGCGGGCTGCCGCCATAACTCTCCGGGGCAGTCGTCATCATTTCACTGAAGCCTACGATCAGGTTGAGCGGGGTACGCAGTTCGTGGCTCACATTGGCGACAAATTCCGATTTGAAACGATAGGCCTTTTCGGCAGCCTCCTGGGCAAAGGCCAGCGCACGGTTGCTGCGTTCGAGCCGAGAGAGCGCCAGATCCAGGCTGTGCAACACGCGCTGCAGCTCAGAGCGGTGGTCGCGCGCCTCCTCGGCGCTGCGCTGGGCATGTTCAGTCATGTTCAATGCCCATTCCAATGCAGTGAACAGCCTGCGGGTGCTCAGCCAGGCAGTGACAGCGGTCAGCACCGTCAACAGCACAGGCGGGACCCGTTCTTGCAGGGGGACCCCCTCCCCCATCGCCAGAATGGCCGCCAGCACAGCTACCGTCGCCGCTCCCAGCCCCACCGGCCGCGTGAGCGGTGCCGCAACCAACACGACCAGCAGATAGAGCATCAACAGACTGCTGTCGCCGTAGGTCGACACAACGATGCCAATCGCAGCCAACAAACCGGCAAGATAGACCGCAACCGCCACCTGCTGATAGGTTCTGGCCAGTGTGTAGGCTGTAAAACTGAAAAGAGCCGTGATCCCCAGCAGCAGATAGCCTTGCGCCACACGGCTGCTGTCAAAGAGCCCCAAAAAACTGGTCCACCCCCACGCCAGAACCAGAGTTGTCACCAACAGAATCTGAAGTGCTTCGCCGACAAACTCGGCAAAGACCCTGTTTCTCTCCGCGCCCTGCCGCTCCGCCTGTTGCTCCATGACACCTTGCCCTCCCAGCATAGCCGCTCGTCCAGGCGAGCAGAAGTCAATCGGCAATGATGGCGCAACACAGCACAGAGAGCGATTTTCAAATCGCTCTCTAAAACCACCGGCTGATTTGCGCCGACGTGTACTAATCGGCCAGCAGCTGCCGAGCCAGCCACGCACAGCCCAGCAGCGCGCCGTCGGTGTCCAGCTGATTTTGCAGAATGCGCACCCGGGAACCTACCGAGCGAAACGAGTGGTGGGGGACGGTTCGGCGTGCGGG